>CAKSIR010000133.1 GCA_934462775.1 uncultured Ruminiclostridium sp. | reverse complement strand
GAACGGCAGCCACTCTGTTTTTGTATCGCCTTTCTTAAACCTTACAAAGACTTTAAGGCGGCAGTTTGACGTTATCTCAGCAGTAGTTCTGAACACCGCTTCAAGCGTTTTGCAGTAGGTAAGCCCGATTTCAAACCCGCCGCTTGTTCGTCCCTCGGTTATCTTTATGCTGATGATTTCATCTGTACTCAGATATGTCCTGCTGTCGCTCCACGACCTAACCGTACCGTTTTTAGTACAATCGCCCACTATGACTTTGCAATCTATATATCTTGCAAAATCCGCTGAAAAAGCGGTGTAGTTATCGCTTACACTGTACATGGCTTATCTCTCCTCCGCTGTGAGCGTGACACCCGCATAGTAAACCTTGCTTCGGTTGCCGCTCAGATATATAGGTGTGTTTTCCTTAACGGCGCTTATTTTCATCGTTTTGGTTTGCAGTACGGTCCCACGATAAAAGGTAAAGGTTGCGTATATATCGTCATACGCTTTGCGGATTGCCGCCATTGCCGCAGAGGGATCACCCCCGCGTATGCGGGGAAAAGACTAAAAAAATAGCTTTATAAAGCGGTTTTTCGCAAGAAACCGCTTATATTTCCTTTAACTTTTCAAAAACTTTGAATGTAGTTTCGCAGTCCTTGACTGCACGATGGAGCTGGGCGCGTTCAATGCCGAAATGCTCTGATACGGTGGACAGACTATAATTGCTTAAGTCAAGCTTTTTTCTTGAAATGCGCATTGTGTCTAGCGTTTTGTTGGCGATTACGGATAATCCCGTTTTTTGGCACGCGCTTTGCAGAAAATCAATGTCAAATCTGATATTGTGTCCGACAAGAGTGCTTTCGCCGATGAATGAGATGAACTGTCGCAGTGCGTTTTCAACGGGAACTCCTTTTGACAGAATATCCTCGCTTGAAATGCCTGTAAGTTTAGTGATTTCTTTGGGAATTTGACTGCCGCAATTGACAAGCGTGGAGAAGTATTCTACCGCTTCGCTGTTTTGTACGCGCAGTGCGCCTATTTCAATTATCAAGTCATTTTCTTCAACACCGGTGGTTTCTATGTCTATTACGACATAGCTGTCGGGGCTGTCAGAGGATTTTCTGTTTGACTGCGATAAACTGTTTATATGGTTTGTCACGGCTTTTGAGCGCATTTTGTATTTTTGATCGTCATTTGCCGGAATAATACGCTTGATAAGCTTTATTCCGTCGTAGTCGGTTGGCTGCCAGTCTGTATTGTATATTCTGAAATCAAGCTTTTGCTCATTGTTTGAGCTGAACGACATTGATGCATGACCGTTGCCGATGTTTTTGCAGATTCTGTCCCATATTCCATCTCGTATTCTTGGGTTAAGATTGCCAACATAAACGCCTGTATCAATTTCTATCATCCATCTTGATAAGTCGCCCCTAAGCTTTGGAGGGCAGCAGCTCAGCGCAATTACAACCATCATATTACTTATCTGTACTGCTTGCCGTAATCGACAGCATTTTCTTTATTATCCCACAGGTACATTATTTTTTCATCTCCTGTAATTTCTTCGGGTGCAAGAAGGTATTTTATATCCGCTACCATTCGTTCAAGAATATGCGCTTTTACCATTTCGTCCCTCACCTTGTGCCTTACTGCCCGCGGAATGTCATCAGTTTCGGCAGACGCTATCTCAAATGCAGCAGGGATAGTGATTTCTGCTTTATAAAGGTCGGCAATGTCATACACAAAAGAGCATTCATGGCCTATATGAACAAAGCCGAGAGCAGGCGAGCAGCCTATCGAGCATATAACGGCATGAGCAAGTCCGTACAGGCAGGCATGACCTGCCGAAAGAGCCTGATTGACAGCGTCCGATGATGAAAAATCATCAGGGCGGTATTCTCGCCCGTTCCATGGTACGTTCCACTTTTCGGATTCCTGCCGGTAAACTTTTCTGATTCGGCTGCCCTCGCGTCCTCTCAGCTGCTGAAGTGTAAGAGATGATACATCTTCGTCGGGAAAACGCATAATATACATTTTTCTGACAACTTCAAGGTGCTTTCGCTGGTTTGAAACAAGCTCGGCTTGTTTTTGGATCAGCCGTGAGCTGTGCGTAAGGGGTCTGCCTCCTGCATAGTATCGCACCCCATGCTCACCGACCCAGCATATACTGATTCCCGAATCTCCTATAAGCTCCATCGCACGGTGTGAAACGTCTGTTCCGGGACCGAGAAGAAGTACGGAAATAGTGCCTGACGGAATGTTTGTCACTCCGTTTTCGTCAAACACGGTAATGGCGCTGTCCTGTCGGTTGATTTTGCAGCGCTCGAGATACAGAAAGGTAATTCTGTCGGCAATTTGCGGTAAAGCCTGAATTTCAGGCTTTACCATTCCTGGTATTTCATTCGTCATGTTAGGTTCTGATTATGGTCAGCAGACCCATGCCATAGGCTTTTCCGCGTCCGATACCGTTAGTCAGCGCCGCTTTAAAAAGCTCCTCGTCGGTTATTTCAAGAACCCCTTCAAAGGATACCGAAAGCAGGGAAACCATGCTGCCGTCTTTTTTTCTGAATTTGCACCACTTGTTTTCCACAACATCAAACGAATCGGCTTCAAGCCTAAAACCGTATTTTCCCGACTTTTCGGCAAGCCATTGTTTTTGCAGGTCGACAATGGTAATTGCATGAACCTTTCCGCGTCCGCCATTTGATGAAACCGATTTTGTGGGATTGGCAGTAAGGCGGAACCGCCACTTTCCGCCAAGCCTTACTCGGCTGAGCAGGGGTTCGTAATTTCGTGTTTCCGAGTCTGAATCGCTGCTTCCGAACTGTGATGAAATTGATGAAAGGCAAGGCTTATCCTCGCTTAAAATCAGCAGATACAGCTTGCCGCCAAGCTTGTCGATACGCCAAAGGCTGCGCTTTCGTTCTCCGCTGAAGGAGCTTTCGACTGCACCGTGGATTATTGACTGTGAGCCAAGGGCTTTAAGCGTGCTGCGATTGTTCAGGTCAAGCTCTACTCTTGATAAATACATTTTTTCACCTCAATTCGGTCATAGGGTCGTGTTGGGCAGAGGCTGCTTCCTCCTGCATATCAACATAGCCGCAATCGCTGACTCTGCGGAAAGCAAACCTCCTGTGAATGGGGCTGAACGATACCGCAAGGTCGCGGACGGGAGCGCCGTCGCTGCTGTCAGCGATTATGCGCAGCTTATACTCTGATGGGTTGAGGATTTTTCTGCGCCGCCACTCCTCAAGAAGCCACTCCTCTTTTTTTAATGCGGAAATCAGGTCTGCGCCGCGTAATCCCTGTACAATTGGCAGCGTGGGCGGGCAGGAGCGTCTTCCTAAAAACAGAGGATATGCGGGATTTGAAAGTGCTCGTTCAATGTCTGTAAGCAGCTGCTCGTTATCGCTTTCCAATCCGACAAGAAAAATTGCGTCGGAAAGGTAAAAACGGTTGGTTATATACTTGTTTTTGTCGTTATCGCTTGCTGTGTGAAAATCCCTTACGAGTTCGCCCTCGCGGTCGATTCTTATCCCGAATTTTAGCTGATTCAGGTCGTCAACGGAATCATATCTGGAGCGCCCCATAGCGGAGGCTATCAGGCCGACTACGCCGCTTTTGGTGGGATAACCGAGGGTTCTGCGAACATCAAACTTAGATTCGACGCCCCAGGATTGCAGCGGCGCAGCAAGTCGCAGCAGAAGTGTAGGCATTATACCACCTCGTTTTTGAAATAAGCGGAAAGCTTTTCTAAAAGCTCGTTAAGATTTACCTTTTCAGCGCCGTCAACCGACTCAGCGCCCAGCACAAAGCTCTTTTCGGGCGTGCCTGAATAGTTGTCGTAAATTTTTGCGGCATAGCCGAACAATGCGTCTATCGACTTCGCTGAATATCCGTCGCTGCCTGCAATCGGCTTTTCAAACGCTCCCGCAAGGTTTACAGGCTGGTCGTTTCTGATTGTTACATAAACAAGATCCGGGAATGTTCTGTTTGCGTAAGAATTTTGCTTGCCAGTAGGCATTGAGCGAATAAACGCTTCTGCGAATCCTTTTATCGCTTCGGGAGTATCGTCGCCAATGGTTGCCCTGAGGTCGGCTGCGTTTATGGTTGCATATCTGTAAAGAGTTGATGAGTTGAATTCCATTGTTCCCAGATGTCCCGCGCCTGCTTCATCTTCATTCTGATAATCGTCAACGGCTGTGAAGTAGTCGTACTCGTTCTGCACAGCATGGGTTGAAATGCTGTGAGCAACCTGTGAGCAGGCGTCAACGTTAAGGTCTGCCGAATCGGCAACCATTCTTCCGAAAAGCGCAATATCAACAGACGGAGAATCCTTTAGCGCCTGCTTGTACAGCGCCTTGTCGCTTTCTCCGTTTACGGCAAGCTCGGCAAGCTTTTCAGCCTGTACGGCACTTATGAAGAAAAGCGCGCCTGTCTTGTTGCCTTTCTTTTCGTTAATGCTTATACCTGCGTTTTTGATGGCGGCGGCAGCTTTTTTGGCAGCGTTCTCATCGCTTATGCTTACGTCAAGAGCCTTGATTTTTTCTGCGACAATGTCAGCGGCGCGAAGTGTTCTGAAGCCGTTGTTTTCTGCAAAAAGCGTTTTGAACATTATTCTCATAGCGTGCTTCCAGGACTGGCTGGAAACTCTTGCGCGGTTTGCGCCGCCGTAAACTGCGGTTTTGGGTCTGCCCGTATCGTCACGGTTTACGCATGACGGCGGAACTGTCTGAATTACATGGAAATCAACGTATAATCTTTTGTCGCTCATTTTAGTTACTCTCCTTTGATTTGAATTTGTTAAATTTTTCATAGTAGAAATCTCTGCCCCAGGAAAGCTTTATTTCTGCGGCGCTGTCAGGGTAATTGAAAAGGTAAAGCTGTTTTGCAAGCAGCGCATAGTCGAGAGGGACGCTTTCGCTTTTTAGCAGCTGAACAAGCCCTCTGAGCTGACGTGAAGCATCGTCTGCCGATACGGCGGTTACAACAAGATTCAGACGGTTTATAATCCTTTGCTCGTCGTCCTCGTTTTTGGCGATGTGGTATGCCGCTTTGCCGATTGAAATATCGGACCGATTCATGCTTTCACTGTTTCCCTGCTGATGCAGTGCGTAAAGCGTAAGGGCGGTATATACAGCCTGCTCTGCGTATGACGATCCGCTTTTTCCCAGAAGCTCCTCAGGCATACCGTCAAAGATTATGCACCACAAAGAGGGAAGCTCGCCCGGATTTTTTCCGATGCCATGCCTCAGCTCTGCCAAAAATCCCTTTCCGCTACCTGTGTCGGCGATACTTTGCAGATACTTGATTTTGGACGCGGTATACGCATAAACCTGATCGCTTTTACTCATTATTGTCACCTTCTTTGCTGAAAATTTTGTTTATTGCTGAATTGAAAATATTGAATGCGGAAACCGATGTTAATGTTTTGCTGCTCCTGCCGAAAATTGCGCTTGCATTAAGCTGTGAAACAAGCTCCTGACCGTATGAAAGTGAGATCTGCTTTATTTCGGTTTCAATTTTCTGCGAATATTCATCAATGTCGGATTCTGTATCAAGCTCCTCAAGCCATATTCTGAACGGCAGGTCAATCATGCTGTAAAACTGTGCCTTGGCATCATCGCCCGACAGCTTATCTCCGTCTGCGCCCGCCGCTTTTTGGAGGTTTATACTCAGCTTGCTGATTTCCTTGGCTGTCTTTGCGCAGCAGCCTATTTCGTAATTTATTTTCGTTCTCCAAGCTGTTCCGGCGTCAAGCAAGAGCTGTGAATGAAACGAAAGAGTGTCGCTGATTGAATCAATTACGGGCAGGGAAGCACGATATGCAAAATTATAAATTATTGCAGCAGTGCTTATATTTATTAAATAGTCCCTGCTTATAATTTTCTTTTTTATAAGGAAGTTTGTCCACTTAATAATACCGGGAGTTCTTAATCCATTTTCCGCGTTTTCGTTTATGACAGCAATGCTTCCGAATTCCTGCCATGCTTTTGTTGACGGATCATGAAATTTTGGCTTGAATTTAAGCTGCGTATTTTTTTTGCTCTCTTTGTACCCGCGCCACAGCGTCATTTGCTCATTAAAAACCTCGTCGTCCTCAAAGTAATCGCCGCCTGCAAGATAATATCCGTT
>CAKSIR010000132.1 GCA_934462775.1 uncultured Ruminiclostridium sp. | reverse complement strand
TCGGCAAGCCGATTTCTACTAGGCTTATGCCCTAAGTACCCACCACTTTTTGAAAAAAGTGGACAAAAACTTTAAATCTGACTTTTTCGACAGTCAGGCGGAATATCTCCGCCTTTTTTTGCACTCAAACCCCGCCCGTCTTTTCAACATTCCCCGCTATAAATGTTGAATGTTGAAAACTTTCCGCTTTAAGCTCATCGCCAAAAAAAGCGGCGGATTTTTACGCGTTTCCGATAAAAATTTTATCAATTGTGTAACAATTCAGCCGTTTCTGCGTATAAACTCATGAAAACAATAACAATTTACCACGGAGGACAAATATGAGCAAGAAAATTTCGTCTTATAAAGACTACATGAAAGCGGCCCTTGAGATGGCTTACGAGAACGAAAGAGCTCTTACAGCGGATAACCGTGAGAACTCCGCAAGAGATCGCTACAGACGCGACAGCTCCGAGCTGCCCGGACGCACTCCCTGCTTCGCAAGCAGGATTATCCACGACGATCCGCAGTATATTGACGACTCGTTCCACCTGCTCGCCCAAATGGACGAGTATATCGCCAACGAAACTGACCCTGTGAAGAAAACTATGGCGATTGCAGCTATGCACGTTGCAGCTCCTAAGTTTGAAAAATACGCCGAGCTTAAGCTGTTCAGCGAGGTTGACGAGAAATACCACCGCCAGCTTGAAGCGGATTACGAAATAACTCCATCAGCCCGCGAGGAAATAGACAAGGTTCAGGCCGAGGCTTCGCAGTTCAGTTTTCACTATCCGTATAACGGCGATTTTTCCACCATGAGCCAGCTTTCAATGAAGGAGCAGTGCGGCGTTTATAAGAAAGTGCTGCGTTCGTTCTTTGACCGCAGAGCGTTTATCGACGACATCGGCAGACCGATGGATCATAACATGGCGCTTTCCGAGGCAATGCTCACCGTAAACGCAGTCGCAGAGCAGATTTCCGAGGTTGCCGCAGGCAAAAAGCCTACAACCGGCAAGGCGTTCAAGCCGCTGGACAAGAAGGAAAAGCAGCTCCTCGAATCCCTTAAGGCAGACTACAAAAAGCTTGATAAGGACAAGGCCGAGCAGGTCATGGAGCAGGTTGAGGACTTCAAGCGCATTGATAGCTACCGCGCAATGGACGTTGAGCCTAAGAGAACCGAGCTTAAGCTGAGCCTTGACAATAACCCGTTTGTGGGAATTACTGCCGAGGAGTTCCTCTCAAAGCAGCAGAACAGACAGCTTTCCGCCGTTGAAACCGAGTGGGGCGAGGCTGCCATTGACTCAATGTTAGAGGGAATTTACACCCTGGACGAGCTGCGGGCGCTGAGAAGATCGGGCATAGACCCTGCCGAGGGAATACTGGTAGACGGTCAGCCTATGACATGGTTCGACAGGAACAAGAAGCTTCTTCCGCTGGGGGATCGTGCAAATCTGAAGTGCAATATCATCGCTCAGGCAATGAACGGCGCGAAAATCGACGTGTGCAAGCTTGAACCCGACAAGGAAGTAAACTACAATACAATGAAGCTGGTGCCTGTTAAGACCGAGCTTAACATGAACACGGAAAAGCGCTCCTTCTGGACATGGCTGAAGCAGCTTTTCGGCTTTGAGCCGTCAATTAAGGACAAGGTTAAGACCGCTAACAAGGCGGACCGCGATTACCTCCGCTCCGCGCAGAGCAAGACCGCCGACGCCGCTTACAAGAACTCCGTTGTTTCGCTGATCAACAAGGCTTCCGAAAAGCACGAGGGCATTCTGGACTATTGCCAGAGCGCGTTCTTTGAGAGATCATTTGGCGCAGAGGCAAGAGAGAAAAATGTTCTTCTTGAGCAGGTGGTTGGAACACACATGAGTGAGGCGGTGACGTTCTTCGACGGCGGAAATCAGCACGATCTGATTAAAACGATGAATCGCCCCAATTCAGCCACCAACATGGCTATTCTGTACGCGATGACCAAGGGCTACACTTACGACCAGGTAACCGACTATAACTTCGACATGGATCGCGGCGCAATCGGTGCGGAATTTGTTGAAAAGTTTACCGTAATGAGCAAGGCGGACTTTGCACGTTCCAAGAATCTGCGTCCGTCCTCGTCTGCGGCAAACCACGAGTATGACGAGTACCTAAGAGGTAAATATGCAGACGTTGATTCCTTCTGCGCGGCCGCTCATGACGCGCTGCTTAAGGAAAAGCTGATTCCCGTTGACCCCACAAACCCGCTGGAATTTGCAAAGAACTATGACAAAACCGCCGCAATGGGAGGACTGCTGTGCGATTACTGCCAGGCGTTCGAAAGCATTGTGACAAGACCGGTAATCGGCCGAGAGGAAAGGTACCAGAAACAGTACGACCGCGCTGCCGCAATGCAAAGGTATGCTACCGACGATATGTTCACGCAGGAAAACTACTATCTCTGCGCAGGCAAGTTGGCTGATTTTTACAGAAGCAATATGTATATGCACCCCGAAACGGTGAACTATTCTGAGTCGGAATACACTACGGTTATCGACGTTGCAGCCAAGGCGAGAGCCTCAATGTCGTTCCTCAACGAACAGCTTGGCAATAAGCCAACTGATTTTGCAGACATTGCAAAGGATTCAAAGCTGCGCTCTCTGTACAACGGACTTACCAGCGTGGTAACCATTCCGTCAACAACCGACAAGGAAGTTTTAAGCGATCACCTTACTTGCCTTTGCTCCACAGAAGAGGGCTACAATACGGTAAGAATCAACCCTGAAAAAATGACCATGACCGACGGCAATTTCGAGATCGACTGCCTGCCTTACGTTCAGAACGAAGCCGAACTTCAGAACAAAAACAAGGCGAACTTTGCAAAATTCGTCCCGGGTGCAGGCGAGAGCAGCATTGCAGAAAGATACGAAGCTTTTGCAACCGGGAACTACTATGTAGGCACACCTCAGACTCACTTTGTAAAGGAGCCTGTAACGGTTGAGCAGATAAAGAGGGAAATCGAAGCGGAGAAGCCGGCTCCCTCGGCAAAAGCCGAAATGGAAAAAGCTGATGAGCCCGGCGTTGATGTAACGACCTACGCTGAGCTGAGCGGCGAAAAGGCACAGCAGGGAGTGACAGCGCCTGCAAAAGGCGGGGAACCCAACGCTATAAGCATGGGACGTAATAAATAAAATAAGCGCCGCCCGATATGGTATGCATCTTCAAAAGCGTCTGACCTTTGGGATGCGTCTTATAAACGGACGGCGTTTCTGCTTTCGCTGAAAAAATATCGGTAATGCTGTAACGAATGTCATATTTCTGCGTATAAATATTTGAACACAAATACCACGGCAGATGCAAGGGAGGTTTTCACTATGCCAAAAAAACCACAGATTAAATCATACGAAGAATACATGAAGGTCGCAGTCGAAAAGGCTTACGGCGATACAAAGAGAATGACCAAGGAGGATTGGGACAACTCTGTTAAGGAACGCTATGACCGCGGTACAAATATATATAACTATCGTATCAGAGATTTCGCCAACCAGTCCCTTATGGGTCTTACGGGCAACGCGACGGATACGTTCAATATGCTGAACCGTCTGGACGATATTATCGAGCATGAGCAGGACCCTAAGAGAAAAACTCTCGCAATGGCGGTAAGACGCGTTGCCGGTCCTAAAATGGAGGAAATTATCGAAAGCTCTCTGTTTGCCTCCGTTGACACCTTTTATTCAGAAATAGACCATGAATACGATATGTCGGCTGCCGTTAAAAACGACATTGCAAATCACCGCGGCAAGGCTAACCGCGTTATTTCGGGACATCATGTTCCGGGTGTGGCTCTTGATACCAATAATGCCGAGCTGGACGATCTTCCGTCCAGTGAGAGAGCCTTCGTTCTCACCACCCTTATCCACACGTTTATGGACAACACGGCAGGCAAGGACCCGTTGGGCAACGTTCTCCCCGAAAATCGCGCAATGCGCGAGCTGCTCCATGAAGTAAACACGGTAGCAAGCGAAATGGCAGACAAGGCGATTGGCATAAACCTGGGAAATTACGCACCTCAGACCGCCCGCGAGAAGAAGGACTTTGAAGCCCTCCGCGCTATGGGCAAGAGCATGAACGCAAGAGAACAGCTGAGCTTTACAACCGACGTCAAGAACGCAGCGGGACTTGCCAGCTTCACAGCGCTCGGCGCCGCTCCCAACAGAACGGAGCTTGACCTCACCCTTGAAAAGAACCCTATCGCCGACATAACCGCCGAGGATTTCGTCAGAAAGCAGGCGGCAGGCACGCTTTCCTACTCCGAAATCGAGTGGGGCGAGTCCAACATTGACCATATGCTCGAGGGTCTGTACACAATAGACGAGCTAAAGGCGCTGAAAAGAGCGGGAATCGACCCTGCAATGGGCATTTCGGCTGACGGAGAGTATTTCAAGTGGCACAACGAGCCGAGCATAGAGATCAAGAATTTATCCATGCTGGAAACCGCAAAGAAAAAGTGCGAAATCGTTTCAAAGGCGATTAACGGCGGAAAGCTTGACGTGTGCAAGTTCACTCCTGACGGCAAGGGCGGCTATACCCTGAGCGACCCGATGCCCATAAAGACCGATTTATCAATGAAAACGGAAAAGCGCTCCTTCTGGACATGGCTGAAGCAGCTTTTCGGCATTGAGGTTTCCATCAAGGACAAGGTTATGGAGGCAAACAAGGCTCCCCGCGAATATCAGACTGAAAGCGGCAGAGAAAAATTTGTTAAAAACGCCGAAATCAACGCCGAGGCGATGCAGATGAAGCATAGCGTTGCGAACGAAGCTGAAAGGATCGAAAAGTTCAGAAACGATACTTACGATAAGGTTTTGAACGGAACCTCCTTAGAAGAAGCGCTTTCGTACACGGGACACGACGGAATGAAGCATACGCTTTTTGACACTCTCGGACGCAGCAGCTCCGGAGTTCGTCTTATGCAGCTTTACGGCATGACCAAGGGTTACTCCTTTGAGGAAATGTGCTTTGACGGCGGAAATGTGGACCGTTTGGCTCTTGCAAGGGAGTTTATGGATGAATTCGGCGTAATGAAGTACGACGAATATGCCGAGTCAAAGGGTCTTGAGCAGAACGACGAAACAAGAAAGCAGTATAACGACTACGTTTCCGAGAAGAAGGAAAAGGTTGAAATGTTCTGCGCAAAAGCGTATGAAAAGCTCAGAGAGATTGAGTTCCCGCAGGTTGTGGACGTCAACGATCCCATGGAATTTGCTGCTAATTATGAAAAAATTGCAGCTATGGGAGGTCTTGCCTGCGATTTCTCGCAGATGTTCGAATGTGTTGGCAAAAATACGCTGAACCCGTCAGACCCTGCTGCAAAAGCGGCAGACGACAGACAGGCCGCGCTGCAGGATTACACATACTACAAGGTAATGCCTATGCAGCGTATTACAGGCGCGGCGATAAACTACTCGACTTTCATGAAAAGCAGGGATTATACCAATCCAACCGAAAACTTTGAAGCAATTCTGTTTAATTTAAACGCACGAACAAAGTCGTACCTTGACATGGTTGCAAAGGAAACAAAAGGTATACGCACATGGGGCGAGCTGTTTGACAAAACGGAGCTTTGCAGCAAAATAAACGGCTTCGGAATTGCTGCGCCAATGCCCAGTCCAATGCTTGACGAAGAGAGTGCTAATGCTCACGTGAAATATGTATACTCCAGAGATCCCGCGGCTAAGACGGTTGAATTCGACCTTGCGAAAAATTCGCTTATTGACTCAGGAAACTCTGAAGACCTTTCATTTACCATAAACGGCTTCAAGAACAATCTGGAAAGCGCCGAAGTGCAAATGAAGCCATATTTCGAAATGGCGGAAGCCGACCCGAAGCTTGGCTTCTCGGAGGTGTACGGCAAAGCGGTTGAAAAGATGAACTCCGCAAAGGAGGGCAAGAAAGAATTGCTGTCAGAGGAAATCAGCTTTGACGATCTTTTAAGCGAAGATAAGCAGCCTGTAAACAAGGCTCCCGAAAAGAAAGAGCCCGAACACTCCCTCAATCTCGGTGGAATGACCAAATAAGACAAACCCCTTGCAGCCCGGCTGTAAGGGGTTTTTTGGAGGAAAGCCCGTCACCCTGCGCAGTCGGCGTCAGCTGTGCCGCTTACCTCGCAGGCGATAGTGCTG
>CAKSIR010000131.1 GCA_934462775.1 uncultured Ruminiclostridium sp. | reverse complement strand
CCGCCGCGCGAGTTCTGCGAAACTGCCGCAGGCAGTTTTGGCAGTGTGTCTGAGCGCGGCGCAGCCCCTCGCGGCGCCTGAGCGAGTGCCTTTCTTCCCCTATTCTTTGGGCAAGCAAAGAATAGGGCGAGGGGTTTATTGCTCCCTTGTAATCTAATCCAACTCTATCAAGGGGGCGAGTAGCCCCCTTTCCGCACGAGTGCAAAATTTCGCACAAAAACAAAAAAGGGAGCAGCCGCTCCCTTTTCAGCAATCAAAGTGTTTAATTATAGTCTGGGCGAAGCCCAGTATAGCCTCCAGACGCAGTCTGGGGTGCAACCCGGTCAGACCATGCGCCTTTCGAGAAGCTCCGGGTTCTCGGTAAACTTCAGCGCATTCTCCTTTGTAATCCTGCCGCTCTTAAATAGCGCGAGAATGCTTGCGTCCATAGTAACCATTCTCTCGTTGGCGGAAGCCGCAATGGCAGTGTCAATCTGATGAACCTTTGACTCCCTTATCATGTTTCTGATGGCGGAGTTGCAGTTCATTATCTCAAAGGCAGGGATAAGCTCGCCGCTGACGGCGGGAATAAGCTGCTGAGATACAACGCACTGGAGAAGCTGAGAAAGCTGCACCCTGATTTGCTGCTGCTGACTTGGCGGGAACACGTCGATAACGCGGTCGATAGTGTTCGCAGCGCCTACGCTGTGGAGGGTGGAGATTACAAGATGTCCCGTTTCTGCGGCGGTCATGGCGGTTTTGATGGTTTCAAAATCACGCATTTCGCCTACCAGAATTACGTCAGGCGACTGACGCAGGCAGGCTCTCAGCGCCTCCACATAGCCCAATGTGTCGGTGTGAACCTCGCGCTGGCTGATAACGCTCATCTTGTTCTTGTGGAGGAACTCGATAGGCTCCTCAAGGGTGATAATATGACCGTTGCGGGTCTTGTTTATCTCGTCGATGATGCAGGCAAGGGTGGTGGATTTTCCGCCGCCCGCAGGACCTGTAACCAGCACAAGACCCTTGGTTTTCTTTGCAATGTCAATTACGCCGTCGGGAATGTTCAGCTTGTGATAATCTGGAATATCAAAGGAAACGACGCGGATAACCGCAGCCAGCGAGCCGCGCTGCTTGTAGGTGCTTACTCTGAATCGGGACAGACCGGGAACGGAAATGGAGAAATCGTCATCGCCCTGTGTGCGCAGCTTGTCCATACTGCGGTTGGCAGTCTTGTAGGCTTCCCTTATCATCTCCTCGGCGGAATTGGGCAGCACGTTTTCCTTTTCCTGCTGAACGATTGTGCCGTTAAGCTTGTAGGACAGAGGAAGTCCCGAAATGATGAAAATATCTGATGCGTTCTGCTCGACAGCGCCTTTTAAAAGCTCCATGAATGTCATAATATGTTATCCTTTCTGTATTGGCTTAATCCGCAAAATCAAACGTTCCGTCCCACAAGCCGGGGGAGTCCTCAGCCGCCTCTGTCTTGGTAACGGTTTTCCATTCCGTTATTTTCAAGCTGTTTCCGGTCAGGAGCGCTTCGGTGTGCAGCGTCCTGCGGCTGTCTATTTCGGTGTCAAAGGAAACGATTATGCCGTCCTCGGCGACAGTAAATTCGGCGTCGGGAATAATAAGCTGCTGCGCTGCGGCTGAATCCGATGAGGAAAGAGCCTCGGCTATTTCGTTTATTTTCATTGTGGCGGCAAGGTCGGCGTTATAATAGTCGCTGACCGCCTGCGCCGATTTATCGGACAGCTTTTTTTCGGCATTGGCGCTAATCAGCGTAAGCACCGAAAACACCGTCATGCAAAGCACCACGAATATGAGTATCAGCGAGGAGCTGCCTATGCTGATTCCGCTGTTTGTACCGTGCCTTTTCACTGCGCAGCCTCCTTTGCAAGGGCTGATTCAAGGGAGTATATCTCGCCGTTTTTTCCGCTTACCGAAACGGTAAAGCGGCAGCCGTCATTCAGCGCGGCAGTCATGCTGTACGCTGCGTTTTCCTCTGCGGCCACAGCCATTTCGCTGTCGTAATAGACCGTCAGCGTGCCGCCCTCCGACTGCCCGCCCAGTATTTCCGCGCATTTATCGGTATCGCCGCGCCACGCCTTCATAAGCTCGGTGCAGCTTCGCGCTGACCTTACCGCAAAGTCAAGCTCGCGGCTTTCCCTTGACGTGACGTAAGCCCTTGCAAGCACTGAGGTACAGGCGGCGGCGCTTATTGCAAACACTAAAATTACAATGATAAGCTCAAGGAGAAAAAGCTCCGAACGTGATTTTCTTTTCATGCTATCACCTCTGTGTACGCTTTTTCCGTCCTGCCGTCGGTAAAGGTGCAGCTCACGGTAAGCACATTGCCGTCAATGCTGAAATCAACGCTCTGAATGTTGGCAATGACTGTTCCGCTGTCGGCTGAAAAAGGTATTCCCCTTGCGGAATAAAGCTCGCGGAGAGCACCGCCGTAGCAGTAGATAACCGTGTCGTAAGGGTCGCCGTCCACTGTTTCGGAAAGCGTCAGCGCAGGCGCGCCCTCAACTTCGGAAACGCTCACCGCTCCCTTTTCACCGTTTGCATGAACCTTAGCGGTTATGTAGTCAAGGCAGACGCGGCTTTCATAGGTTTTTTCCGCGCTTTTCGAGGAGCTTATGTACACGTTTGCGCCCATTACCGCCGAAACGACTGCCGTCATGGCAAAGACGCAGAAAAGTATAAGTGCGAACAGAGTGTCTATGGAATGGTGCTGCTTTGCGCTTTGCATTTAATCAACTCACTTTTCTATAACGGTAATGTCGGGCATAATATTTGACGCGAACAGGCTGTATATGACCGTGTATCTGCTTTCGTCAACGCTGAGCCCGTAGTTTTCCTCAAGATATTCAATGCTGTCGGGATAAGCGCCCTCAATGGCGTAGCAGCTTATAACCGCGCGGCGTATGCTTTCCTCGGCGATTTTCCTGCCCTGCTCGCTGTCCGTCCTGCGGGCGGAGGAAACGGCAATAACCGCCGCCGTAAAGAACACTGCGAACATAATTATCCCGAAAAGATGTTCTCTGAAAAATTCCTTTATGTTTTTCATGGCTGCCTCACGAAACGGACGTCATAACAGTCAGCAGCGGCAGCATTACCGACAGCAGCACTGCGCCTACCAGTACCGACATTATAATTACCAAAATCGGCTCCACCCGCGAAATGGAAGCGTCTATTGCCTCGTCCGCCTTTTGCTGGCAGCGGTTGGCAATATCCGCCATAACGTCGTCGGTATTTCCCGTTTTGAAGCTTACGTCAAGCATTCGGCAGTACACCGACGAAAACAGCTCGGATTGGCTTATTGCCTTGCTGAAAGGCGTTCCATCGCGCATAAGCGACTGACATTTATCTATTTTTTTTGCAGCGGCGGAGCTTGCCGTGCGCTTTGCCATTTCAAGGGACTGGTCAATGTCAAGACCGCTGGAAATGCCCATTGACATTGCGTTTGCAAACCTTGCAGAGGCGATTGTGCGGTTAAGCCTGCTGCCGCCAAACAATCCCGAAAAGAACCTTGACGCCTTTTCGTGAACGGGAGGAACAACAAAGAAGACAATCAGCAGAACGATTATTGCCGCAGCTATCGGGATAACCGCCGCGCCGCCCTCGGACAGCGCTTTTCCCGCGTTCATGACAGCCTCTGCGGCAGGTGACATTTCCGCGCCCAGTCGGTCGAAAACATCTCCGAACACAGGCAGCACCTGAGTAACCAGCACTCCCACCACCAGAAGCAGTATAATCAGCAGCAGCACGGGAAACGCCACTGCGTTCTTTATTCCGGAGCTTATTTCCTCCTGCCGCGTGTAGTATTCCGACAGGGATTTTAAGGCGGTGTCAAGCCGCCCCGTGCGCTGACCGATTTCAACCGATTCCCACGCAAAGGGCTGAAACGCCTTTGTTTTTTTCATTGCCTCCGAAAGAGAAACGCCCTGTTCGGTGTCCTCTGTAAGTGACTGCAAAACAGCCCTTCTGCTCCTGTCCTTTTCGTCCGACATGAGCATATAAAGACCGTCGCTTATCGGTATTCCCGAACTTATTATCGAGGAAAGCTCGGAGAAAAATGCTGATGTATAAAGGGGGTCGAAGTGTGCCATGCTGTCCTCCTAATAAATGAATTTCGCCGTGTAGTTAGCGTCGTCCGAAATAAATTTCATCACGCGGTCGCTGGATTTTTCCCCTGCCGCAAAGGTAGGGTCAAGCCTGTGCCAGCTTGTGCCGTCAAAGTAGATAATGCCGTATATCCAGCCCTGCTCCTTGGTGTAAACGCTGAGCCATGCGTGGTAGGTCGTCCCTGCGTAGCCCACCACAAGCTTGGTGGGTATTTTCTGGCTTCTCAGCATCGCGCAGGCGGTTCCCGCGTAGTCAAGGCAAATGCCCGTCTTGTTGGAAACAGTGCCGTCTATGTTAGGCAGATAGCCGCTTGGAGCGTCCTTTGCAAGAGCCTTGTCGTAGGTTACGTTGTCCACTATCCACGAGTAAACCGCGTCTATTTTATCCATATCGGTTTCAGCTCCCGCGCAAAGCTCCGAGCCAAGCGCTACCGCCTTGCTTGAGGCGCTGTAATTAACGTACTGGTTAGGTGTAAGGAACGGCAGCAGCGAGTTTTCAAGCGCCGCCGAAACAACAGCCGACGCAGCGTTTGCATAGCTGCTGCCGCTGACGTTTTCGTAAACGCCTATCTGATAATCTCCGTCGCCCTCGGACAGCGGAAAAACCTCGTATTTGCCGCCGCTGTCAAGGTTGTAGGAGTAGGTAACGCCGTTTGGCGCGGTAATCTGCACCTTTACCTTTTTCTTTTTGCCCGTATAGCTGCACATAACGTAGCCCTTTGAGGCGTTGGAGTAGTCTATTACCGCAAGGTCGGTGGCTTCCGTTTTCTTTCCGCTTGCGGCGGGGGTTATAATGTACGGCTCGGACGGAGCGGCAGGCTTTTTGGTAACGGCTTCGGCGGTTGTTTTGGATACGGCGGCAGTGGTTTCGGCTGCTGTGGAAACGGTTGACTCAGCCGTAACAGTATCCGCCGCAGGCACTGCCGATATTGCCGAGGCAGCTGTTTCAGCTTCCGTAACCGCCGAGGTTGTCTGTAAAGCTGTTTCCGATAAAGCTTCAGCCGAGGTTGTCTGCGGAGCTGTTTCCGATGAAGCTTCAGCCGAGGCTGTCTGCGGAGCTGTTTCCGATACGGGGAAAACGGCGGAGGTATCAGCCGAGGAGGAAACCGCGCTTGCCGAAGAGGTAACGGCGGGGTCGGCGGAGGTGGCTGCGGGGTCGGCTGCTCCCTGACAGGAGGTCAGCATAATCACGCTTGCCGCCAAGGCAATCAGCCTGTTTTTCGCTTTCGTAAAACCACCCCTTTCCACATATTATCATATACTATAAATTATATCACCTACAGAAAAAAATGTCAATTTACAAAAAGGATTAACAAAACAATTTATAAACTGTCACGGAGATTTCACATTGAAGCTTTACAATACAGACATAACAGAAAGGAAGTGCAGGCAAATGGTAAAGGTATTTCCAAAGCTGTTGTCATTGCTTGCTGTTCCCGCAGTTATTTTCGGAGCCTGCGCAGGCAGGGCGGCAGTGTCGGAGGGAAATGAAACAATTCCTCTCGATGAACTGGTGGAGGGCGGCTGTTACAGCTCCGTATGCAGGATAAGCTTAGGCGAAACGGTGTCCATAGAGGGCGACGGCGCTTGGGTGAACGGCAGGATTATTTCCATCACAAAGGGCGGCGAGTTCCAGATTGACGGCAGGCTGACGGACGGAATGATATACGTTGACGCGGACGGAGCGGTAACGCTGACCTTCAAGGGCGCCGATATTACCAACACAAGGGGCTGCGCGCTTTACATTGCAGGCACTGACAGCGCGGTGATAAATCTTGCGGAGGATACGGCGAACTGCTTCACGGACGGCGCGGAATACGCCTTTGACGGCGAAAACGAAAGCGCGGAAAACGACATACCCTGCGCAGCGGTTTACAGCTGTTCGGATATTCAAATCACAGGCGGCGGAACGATGAACGTCAAAGGCAATTACAAGTACGGCATTTACAGCGGCGGCGACATTGTTATTAACGGCTGCACCGTTGACGTGAACGCAAAGGACGACGGCATTGTTGCAAAGGGCGCGCTCAGACGCGAAACTGATTAAGCTTTTTTCATTTCATTTTCTTTTTTCTATACACAAAACCGAACCCCTCGTAAATCTGCGAGGGGTTCGGCAGTTTGTCGAAAAAGTCAGATTTAAAGTTTTCGTCCACCTTTTTCAAAAGGTGGTGGGTACTTAGGGCAAAGCCCTAAGCC
>CAKSIR010000130.1 GCA_934462775.1 uncultured Ruminiclostridium sp. | reverse complement strand
ATTGAACATTTTATCCCCACAGCAGAAGTAATGCTGTGGGGATTTCATTTTTCTGCGGTTTTTGTTGCTATTATTGCCTTTTCATGTTATAATAACCTCAGACTCAAAATCGGCTTCACCGATTTTGACCGCATTTCATGCGGCGGCTCCGCTGCGCGGAGGTCTGAGAACATTTTATCATCAAATCCATTTGCCTGACGGCAAATGACGGCTTTGCCGTATCGCCTTGCGGCGATTTGATTTATGCTATAATAACCTCAGACTCAAAATCGGCTTCACCGATTTTGACCGCATACATAGTTATAATCACAGAGGTATTCAGAATGGCATTTAAACTCAATATGGGAGGCTGGAACAGTGTTTTTGCAGTTCCGTCAAGCGTAGTTGACAATTACATAAAGCTTGCAAGCGGGGATAATCTGAAGGTCCTTCTTTTCTTTTTGAGAAACGGAGGAACAGTTTTCACAAGCGATGATGTAGCGCAGAGTACCGGCGTTCCGTCAGGTCAGGTTGACGATTCCGTTAAGTTTTGGGAACAGCGAGGTCTTATATCCGCAGATGGAATCGAGCTTGTGCCGCAGGCGCAGCCTGACAATATTGTTTTCAAAAAGAACGAGCCTGCTGAAAGTCCGTCTGCGCGCAAGGTGGACTTAACAAGGCCGCCTGAATTTAAGCCGACTGAAATTGCCGCGTCGGTGAGGGGAAGCGACGCAGTGAAGTTTCTGTTTACCCGCTGCGAGGAACTGTACGGCAGACCGCTTAAGCACGCCGAGCAAAATGCGCTTATGCTTATAGTGGAGGAAGCGGGACTTCCTGCCGAGGTTGCAATCATGCTGGTTGAATACTGCTTTGCAATAGGAAAAAACACGCCTGCGTACATAAAGGCAATGGCAAGCGACTGGGTGGATAACGAGATTGTTACTATTGAAAAAGCCGAGGAGCGCTTAAGGCATCTCAAGAGCTTCAACGCCTCCGAATACGAGCTGAAAAGGCTGTTTGAAATGAACAGCGCCTTTACGAAAAATCAGCGTGAATATCTTGTTAAGTGGCTTGATGATTACAAATTTACAACCGATATGATTTATGAGGCTTATCAGCGCACCCTTGACGGAGCAGGAAAGCTATCGTTTCCCTACATGGACAAAATACTTCAAAGCTGGAGCAAGAGCGGCTTTACCGTTGTATCGCAGGTGAACGAATACGAGAGTAAGCGCCGCGAAAAAACAAAGGAAGACAGCGCTTCATCGTTTGATATTGACGATCTGGACAAAATTGCGCTTGAAAAATATGGGAGGGAATAATGAGTTTTGACCGGAAATTCTATGCGGCGGCAGAAGAGGAAATAAAGCGCCGCAGGACAATGAATTCGCAGCTTCAGGACAGACGCATTGCCGAAGCTGAGGCAAAGGTTCCCGCTATAAGAGATTACCGTTTCGAGCTATCAAAGACGGGGGAAAAGCTGGCAAATATAATTCTGTCAGGAACGCCTGACGCAAGGGAAAAGATTAAAAGCGTTGAAAGAGTTAATCTTGCCTTGCAGGAAAAAATAGGCGGCGCTCTGGAGAGCGTTGGTTTGCCGAAGGAATATCTTGACAGCATATACACTTGTTCAAAGTGCAAGGATACAGGCGTTTACGAAAATCGCCGCTGCTCCTGCTTTATGGACATTGTGAAGCGGCTTGCGTCGGAGGAGCTTAATTCCTCGTCGCCGATGCAGCTCTGCAAGTTCGAAACCTTTGACTGCGGCTATTATCCTGACGCGGTTGATCCTGTGAAGAACATGAATATGCGTCAGCTTATGAAGCATAATCTTGATTATTGCATAAAGTATGCGGAGAATTTCCACCTGCCAAATAACAGTATCCTAATGAAAGGCAAGACGGGTCTTGGCAAAACGCACCTGTCGCTTGCAATTGCCGACAGGGTGCTTGAGCAGGGGTACAGCGCTGTTTACGGCTCTGCGCCTGATTTGTTCCGCAAGCTTGAACAGGAGCATTTCGGGTACGAAAAAAATGATGAAACCACAAACCTGATAATGACGGCGGATTTGTTGGTATTGGACGACCTTGGGGCTGAGTTTGACAAGCAGTTTTACGTTTCTGCGTTGTATAACATTCTCAACACAAGGTATAATTCTGGTAAGCCGATTATTGTAAACACAAACCTTGAATCGTCTGAAATCAAGCAAAGATACGGCGACAGAATTACTTCAAGACTGTTTACGATGGAGCAGCTTTTCTTTGTTGGAAAAGATATAAGGGTTCAGAAAAAGCTTGCCAAGAGATGAAATAAGCCTATAATCGTTTGATTATAGGCTTTATTTATGTTTCATTTTTAGATTCTGCGTCTTCGTTTTTTACCGCAATTATTTTCATGATTCGGTTATCCTCAACCTGTGTGATAACAAATCGGATATTTTTATAGTCAACGTGGGGCGGTCTGTCAACGTTTTCGGGGATATATCCCAATAAGTCCGTTACAAAGCCCGCAATCGTGTCGTATTCGTGATCTTCGGGAAGCTCCAGTCCGAACAGCTCCAATACCTCCTCGGGGTCAGCCTCTCCATCAATTTCATATTTCTCGTTGCCGATTTTCTTTATCTCGCTGTCCTCGTCATCGTATTCGTCCTGAATGTTGCCCATTACCGCCTCAATCAGATCCTCAAGAGTGACAATTCCTGCGGTGCCGCCGTACTCATCCACCACGACAGCCATGCCTGTTTTCATGTTGGTGAGGTATTTGAACGTATCTGAGCAGGAGCAAGACTCAGGAATGAACACAACATCGCGGAGGAAATCGTTGATGCTGAACTTGCTGAGATCCTCCTCGCCCACAAGACAAAGAAGATCCTTTACGATAATGATGCCGATTATGGTATCGATGCTTCCTTGGTATACGGGAATTCGTGAAAAGCCCTTTTCAAGAGCAAGATAAATAATATCCTCAAGATTTGAATCAACGTCTACTCCTGTGATATTGATTCGGTGCGTCATTACGTCCGATGCGTTAAGGTCGCTGAATTGAAACACGTTGCTTATCATTTCAGCCGAGTTGTCCTCGATAGTGCCGCTTTCGTTGCCCGCGTCAATCATGGACATAATATCGTCCTCGGTTACTTCGTCAAAGCCGTCGCCGAGCGCTTTTCTCAGCAGTGCCTTTAACCCCTTTTCCAACGCTATAAGCGGGAAAAGAAGCACCTCCTTTACAGACTTGTTTTGTTTTCGCCCGTCAGAGTCCATTTTGTTTTCCTTTCTTGAATAAAAGATTTAAGCCTGCAAAAACAGGCTTATAATTTTATTTAATTGTATCACAAAATCCGTCAATTTGCAATAGCAAACAAGATTTTTGCGTTGTTATTGCATATTCCCTGTATTTTATCGGGAGTTACACCCTTGATTTCAGCCATTTTCTCAGCGGTGAACCTTATCATTGTGCTGTCGCAGCGCTTTCCTCTGAACGGAACCGGCGCCATGTAAGGGCAGTCTGTTTCAAGCAGCAGCCTGTCTGTCGGAATAACCTCGCAGGCTTCGATTGCCTTCCTGGCGTTTTTAAAGGTAAGAACACCTGTAAAGCCGATGTACATTCCCAGCGAAATGATTTCCTTTGCAGTTTCGGCGCTGCCTGAAAAGCAGTGGACAACGCCTTTAGGCTTGTATTTTTTTAGCAGCTCCATACAGTCCTTTGTAGCGTCACGGGAGTGAATAACCACCGGCAGGCCGAGCCTTTGCGCAAGTATAAGCTGCTGCTCAAAAACCTCAATCTGCTTTTCGCGGTCGAATCCGTCATAGTGATAATCAAGTCCGATTTCGCCGATTGCAACAACCTTTTCGTTCCTTGAAAGCTGCTCCAGCTCCTCAATGTAGCCGTCGTACACCTTGCCGCAGTCCTCCGGGTGTACGCCTACCGCTGCATATATCTGCGGATATTTTTGGGAAAGCGCAACGGAATTTCGGCTGCTTTCCATTGAGCAGCCCATTTCTATAACAAGCTCCACAGACGATTCGAACATGGAGCTTAAAAGCTGCTCTCTGTCCCCGTCGAAGGCAGAATCGTCATAGTGAGCGTGTGAATCAATAATTTTAACCGACATCAGATTTTTTTAACGCTGTCCCTTTCGATGAGCTTTCCGGTAACAAGAATACGTCCGCATTTGTAGTTGTTATCGCGGATTTTCTTGATTATAATTTCAACCGCCTCGCTGGACATACGGTAGCTGTTGACGTCGATCGTTGTAATGCGCGGGTTCGCAATGGTTGAGTAAATGTGGTTGTCGTAGCCGACTACGGATATGTCGTCGGGTACGCTGCAGCCTTTCAGCTTAAGCTGATTGATAAGGCTGTATGCTGTTTCATCGCAGTTGCAGACAAATGCAGTTGGCATTTCCTCAGGCAGCGCAAATTCGCTGTACATAAGTCCGTCCTCGTTGCGGTCGTCAATTACCCATTTATCGTTCAGCGGAATACGGTTTTCGATAAGCGACTTGTAATAGCCTAAATATCTGTCCTGAATACTTGATGTAGAGTTTACGGTTCCCACAAAGCCAATGTTTCTGTGACCGTTGGCAATAAGGTAGTTTGTAAGAGTGTATGCGCCGAAAAAGTTATCGGAAAGCACGGTTTCAACGTCGATTCTGCTGCTGTAAAAATCCAGAAAAACAGTAGGAATGTTGTAGGAGAGCAGGGTGTTTACATATTCGTCCGCAAACTGTCCAAGCACGATAATTCCGTCAACCTTGTTGTCGATAATGGAATTCGGCATTTCGTTTGAAAGCTCGTCTTTTTCAAGAACTACTTCAAGGATTCCGTAGTAGCTCTGCTTTTGCAGAAGCTCAACAATGTATCTGTAAACAACCCAGTAAAAAGCGCTTGCGTCATGAATAAAATGCTTTGCAACCACAACGCTTATATTATAGGTAAAGCCGTCCTTTACGGCTTTTGAGGCATAGTTGAAGCGATAGCCCATTTCGTTTGCTTTCTGCTTTATCTTTTCGCGCAGCTCTTCGCTTACGCCGTCCTTATCGCCAAGCGCCTTTGAAACGGTTACTGTGCTTACGTTAAGCTCGGCTGCAATATCGCTCATGGTCACATTTTTTTTAATCATCTGACTTCCCCTTTGCAACTTTTTTATATGAACACAAATATTAGCGTACAATTTACTTAATTATATTTTAAGTTATAAGCACCATTTTGTAAAGTAATAGAATGTACAAATTTTTTTATCAAATGTTGTTTAAAACTAACAAGCTGATTATTGTTACCTAAGGAACGATTTGACATATATGCTGATTAAGGAATATTTTGTCTTTTTGTTAGTTTATCCGAATTTGAATTTCCAAATTTGTTTAAAAAGGATATTGTAAACCATTACAATTTATATTATAATTATAATATAGTATAAAAAGGAAAGGTCATTGACATGAGCGTAACCATAAAAGATGTTGCAAAAGCTGCAAACGTATCTGTTGCAACGGTTTCACGAGTTCTTAATAAAAAATCCAACGTATCCGACGAGGCGATTGAGGCAGTAAACCTTGCCGTTGAATCGCTGGGATACAGTCCGAATTTTTTAGGACGCGACCTGAGAAAAAGTGAAACAAAGCGCATTCTTGCCATTATCGCATCTACCGAGCAAAGCTTCTATTCAGATGTTCTCAGAGGCATGGAGCAGGCAGCATTTACACAAGGCTATGATGTGCTGATTGCCACAACTCACGATGACCCTGAGCATGAAATGCACTTGCTGGGAATGTTGTTTTCGCGTTCGGTTGACGGCGCTGTTCTGCTTGGACCTAAGCTCAACGCGCAGACAATCTCAAAGCTTGCGGAAAACCACAACATAGCAATGTGTCTGGAACGACTGGACAACTGTAACGTTCTGACGGTAACTATTGATAATGTAAAGGCGGGCCGCGACGCGGTTCAGTACCTTATAAACAAGGGGCATAAGCGTATCGGTCTTATTACCACCGAGCTCCGCAGTCAGTCCTCAATCGACCGCGAAATCGGATACAGACAGGCGCTCGAGGCAAACAATATACCTTATGACGAAAGCCTTGTTTACTACGGAACGTATGACACGGACAGCGGTACAGTCGGCTGTGAGCATTTGCTCAGTCTGCCCGAACCACCCACGGCAATTTTCTCCATTTCTGATATGATTGCCATTGGCGCAATGAACTATGCAATCAGCAACGGATTTAAGATTGGAAAGGACATTATGTTCTTCGGATTCGACAATATTGCCTATTCGCACATCTTCGTCCCGCATCTTTCAACTGTTGAACAGCCTTGTTTCCTGCAGGGTAAGCTTGTAATTGAAAAGCTTATTGAGAACATGAAAGCTGATGTACCCGACAAAAACATTTATATGCTGCCGCATAGTCTTGTTCTCAGAGAATCAACCGGAGATTAAAATACAGCCTGTAAGATTGGACTTACAGGCTGTTTTCTTATTTGTTTGAGTTTTTGAT
>CAKSIR010000129.1 GCA_934462775.1 uncultured Ruminiclostridium sp. | reverse complement strand
CCCCGATACAGATGTCAAGCCAAAAACTTCATCCGACCTGCTAACCTTTCATTTGCCCGAGGCTATATCAGCGGTTATTTTGGCTTTCAATAAGCGCCTCGGCGCATCTGATTCCGTCAACTGCGGCGGAAACAATGCCGCCTGCGTAGCCTGCGCCCTCTCCGCATGGGAACAGCCCTTTCAGCGAAACCGACTGGCAGTTTTCGCCGCGGTCAATGCGGACGGGGGACGAGCTGCGGCTTTCAATTCCCGTAAGCACTGCGTCCTCGTTGCCGAAGCAGGCGATTTTACGCGCCATTTCCGGTATACCGAGCCGCATTGTGTCAGTAATGAAGGTCGGCAGATACTCATCGGGCATGGCGAATTTAGTATCGGGAAGATAGGTCGGAAGAACGTTTCCGAAAGCTGTGGAGGTTTTATTTTTCAGGAAATCGCCTACCAATGAAACAGGGGCGGAGTAATCACTTCCGCCTGCTTTAAAGGCAAGCTGCTCCGCTTTTCGCTGAAAGTACATTCCTGCCAGCGGGTCGTCCTCAGGGAAATCCTCGGGAGTTACCCCCACAAGCAGCGCGCTGTTGGCGTTTCTTCCGTCGCGGGCAAAGTTGCTCATGCCGTTGGTGACAACGGTGAACGGCTCGCTTGCAGCGGCAACCACCTGCCCGCCCGGACACATACAGAATGTGTACAGGCTTCTGCCGTTGGGAAGATGTATTGCAAGCTTGTAGTCGGCTGCTCCAAGGGCTTTATGCTCCGCAAAGTCGCCGTACATGGAGCGGTTAAGGTCGGACTGGAGATGCTCAATGCGCACGCCTACCGCAAAGTGCTTTTTTGACATGGCAACGTTTTTGCTGTTCAGCATTGTGAAAGTATCGCGGGAGCTGTGACCGATTGCAAGTATAACGCTGTTTGTTTCGATGGAGTGCAGTTCACTGTCCTTTTCGTAGACAACAGCGCAGATACTGCCGTTTTTGACCTGATAATCGCAGAATTTTGCGCCGAAAACAACCTCGCCGCCAAGAGCGATAATTTTTTTGCGGATATTTTTTACCGTTTCTGCAAGCTTGTCGGTGCCGATATGCGGCTTTGCAAGATAGAGTATTTCCGCAGGCGCGCCGTTTTCCACAAATTCCTCAAAAACGCAGCGTATGCGCTTGTCCTTTGTGCCTGTGGTCAGCTTACCGTCTGAGAATGTGCCTGCGCCGCCTTCGCCGAATTGAACGTTACATTCGGGGTCGAGCCTTCTGTCCTGCCAGAAAGAGCATACCGCTTTTTTTCTGCTGTCAACGTCATATCCGCGTTCGAGAACAACGGGTCTTGCGCCCGCTTTCGCAAGAGTCAGAGCAGCAAACAGTCCCGCAGGGCCAAGACCTATCACGACAGGACGCTTGTTAAGCGCAGCCTTTTTCGGTTCAGGGTAGGAATAGGGGACAAAAGGCGTTACAGAGCGGTTTTTGCGCTTTAGTACGGCACTTTCGTTTTTCATTTCGGCGGTAAAAGTCATTATGAATCTTATGTCGTTTTTCTTGCGCGCGTCAACGGATTTTTTGGCAATTTCAAGACGGGATATGGCTTCGGGCGCAGCGCCTGCCGCTTTAGCAGCCAGCTTAATCAGCAGCTTGCAGTCATAGTCAAGGGGTACGGAAACGTCTGAAATTTTTATCATGCTTTTCTCCTTGATTTAATAAATTCGGCGGCGTTTTTTCCCGCATGACAGCCGCTTGCCCACGCCCAGTTCAGATTGTATCCGCCGCAGTCACCGTCAACATCAACTACCTCGCCTGCAAGGTAAAGCCCCTTAACAAGCTTTGAACACAGCTTGCCGTCAATTTCTCCGCCGAAAACGCCGCCGTGGGTTACTTGTGCGGCTGTGAACGGTGAAAGCCCGTCAACACTGAATTTCCAGCATTTAATATCCGCAGCGATGCGCTTTATATGCTCGGGCTTCAGCGCGGAAGCGGGGGAAGTGAGCGGCATGGAAACCGCGCTCTTTATAAGGCACTGCCCGACTCTTTTTTGGAAAAAGCCTGTAAGCATATCCTCCAGTGTGGAGCTTGCGCGCTGCTTTTTCACCTTGAACAGCATTTCGGTTACGGCTTCAAGGTCGTATTCAGGCATTAAGTCAACGCCGATTTCCATTTTGCCGCCATACTCAGCGGCAAGAGGGGAGAGGTTAAAAATGCAGATTCCCGACAATGCGCCGTCGCTGAACTGAATTTCTCCGACTTCGCTTTTTAGCAGCCTTTTGCCGAGAAATGCGCTTACCCTGCAATTTACGCGCAGACCCTTGAGCGCCTTCACTCTGCTGTCGTCGCACTTTATCGGAGCGAGGGAGGGAAGGGGCTTGATTATTCTGTGACCAAGCTTTTCGGCTATGGCAAAGCCGCTGCCGTTGCTGCCCATTGACGGAGCTGCGCAGCCGCCTGCGCAAAGAATAACCGACCTTGCAGACAGGCTGCCGTTAATCGTAAATCCGCCTTTTGCAGCGGCAGCGCTATGCACGTCAAAGTCGCAGACCTCTTCAACGCCAAGTCTTGCCGCCTCCAGACGCAGCGCGTCAAGGACTGATGTGGCAGCGTTGCTGTACGGGTAAATTCTGCCCTGCGGGTCGGAGCAGGTTATAAGTCCAAGCCTTTCAAAAAAGCTTTCAGCGCCCTCGAATTCTGCTATCACCTGTGAAAGGTGCGGATAGCTTGTGCGGTAGCTTTCGGCGGTAATATCGGTATGGCTCAGGTTGCAGCGGCCGTTGCCTGTGGCAAGCAGTTTTTTTCCCGTTCGCGGAAGCCTTTCCAGTATAACGACCTTGCCTGCACCGTTTTGTGCGGCAGTTATCGCGGCGGCAAATCCCGACGCTCCTCCGCCGATAACGGCAATGTCGGCATTAAGGTTTTTCATAGGCAATTCCTTTCTTTTATCGTTATAATCTGTTTTACGGCGGTGTGCAGCTAAATTTATGCTTATTCAATTATAACAAAATCACTGCAAAAAATCAATGTAAAAGTAATCCGTTCCCGATTTTGTATCGGAAACGGATTTGATTTATCAAATTGTCTGAGCAGTGTACAGCTTGTAGTAGTCGCCTTTCTTTGCAATAAGCTCATCATGAGTGCCTGCTTCGGTAATGCCCTTGTTGGAAATGTACATTATCTTGTCGCAGTTGCGGACGGTTGAAAGGCGATGAGCGATAATGAACGAGGTTCTTCCTTTTAACAGGTGATTAAGACCGCGCTGGAGGTAACGCTCGGTTTTCGCGTCAATTGACGAGGTCGCCTCGTCAAGCACAAGTATTTTCGGGTCGGCAAGGATTGTTCTCGCAAAAGCAATAAGCTGCTTCTGTCCCTGAGAAAGCCCTGCGCCGCGCTCCTTGACAACGGTGTTGTAGCCGTCTTTCATTTGGCTTATGAATTCGTCAGCGCCAACGATTTTGCAGGCGGCGATTGCCTCCTCGTCCGTAGCGTCAAGCTTGCCGTACTTGATGTTGTACATGATAGTGCCGCTGAAAATAAAGCTGTCCTGAAGCATTATTCCCATTTGCGAGCGGAGGGAGTAAAGGGTTTCCTTTGAAATGTCGTGACCGTCGATGAGGACCTTTCCGCCGTTCAGATTGTAGAAACGTGAAATGAGGTTTACAATAGTGGTTTTGCCTGCGCCGGTAGGTCCTACAAGGGCAATGCTTTCGCCTGCCTTTGCGGAAAAGCTTACGTTTTCAAGGACGTTGACGCCTTCCTCGTAACCGAAGGTTACGTTTTCAAATTCAACGTCGCCCTTTATCTGCGGCATTTCAGCGGCGCCTATTTCGTCCTTTACTGTAACAGGTTCGTCCAGCGTTTCAAAGATACGCTCAAGGTAAGCAACCGCGTTAATGAAGGTATTCATCAGGTTAGAAAGGTTCAGCAGCGGCTGCCAGAACCGTCCTGCATAGCCTGTCATACCGACGATTGTACCGAGGGAAACGGTGGAAGTTCCCAGTACCAGCAGCCCCACTGCGTAAATAGCCGCATTTACCCAGACGGAGATGTTGTCGATAGTCGGCCATACAAGGTTTGAATACCGTACCGCCCTCATCCAGTCCTTGCGGTATGCCTTTGACAGCTTGTCGAATATCTCTGCGTTTTCATCTTCTCTTGTGAAAAGCTGAGTTACCTGCACGCCTACAATGCTTTCGTGGAGGTATGCGTTGAGGTTGGAGCTTTTGTTGGAAACAGCCTGCCACGCGCGGCGCTGCTTGTTCTTGATTATCAGCATTATAACCGCAAAAATCGGAAGTCCCGCCAAAATAACAAGCGCCAGCTGCCAGCACATGATGAACATGAAAATTATAATGAAAATCAGGTTGAATATTTCAAGGACAAAGTTTATAAGTCCGTTGGTCATCAGGTCGGCAATGCTGTTTATGTAGTTGATTACACGGGTCAGAATTTTGCCGTGAGGTCTGCTGTCGTAGTATTCGAAGGACAGTCTTTGAAGATGCTCGAACAGGTCTGTTCTGATGTCGAAAACGATGTCCTGTCCGACCTTGGTCATGGTTTTTGAACGGATAACCGACAGTCCAACCGATGTGACGATTGACAGCAGAAACAGTCCGCCAAGGAGCAGCAGCTGCGGAATATCGCCGTTCGGTATGGAGTTATCTATCGCATACTGGGAAATCATAGGCGCAAAAAGTCCGATAACAGCGGCAATCGCGCTGAGGAGAAGTGAGCCGAAGATTTTCCACTTGTATTTTTTGCAGTAAACAAGCGCACGCTTTAAGTGATGTATGTCGAATGGCGTTTCAAGAGTTTCGTCAACGTCATATTTGTTTCTTGCCATTTAAATTCCCCCTCTCAAGTCTGAAGGTCATAAACCTCACGATAGTAGCCGCCGCTGGCAATAAGCTGGTCGTGGGTTCCCATTTCTGCAATTTTTCCGCCCTTTAAAATAATAATCTTGTCTGCGTTTTTTGCGGAAGAAATACGCTGTGCAATGATTATTTTTGTGCAGGGGAAATCCAGATTTGCCAGAGCGTTCTGTATGTTTTTCTCGGTTTCAAGGTCAACTGCCGAGGTTGTATCGTCCAAAATAAGTATAGACGGTTTTACGGCAAGGGCTCTCGCAAGGGCGATACGCTGCTTCTGACCGCCTGAAAGTCCCACGCCTCTTTCGCCTACAATTGTGTCGTAGCCGTCGGGCATTTTTCTTATGAATCCGTCGGCGTCAGCGTCCTTTGCATACTTGTACACGTCTTCCTCAGGCATATCGGAGCTGCCGAAAGCAATGTTGCCGTCGATTGTATCCGAGAAAAGCAGCACGTCCTGAGTCGCCATTCCGATATTGCTGCGGAGCTGTTCAAGCTTCATCATGCGGACGTTGTGACCGTCAACCAGCACTTCTCCGGATTCCGGGTCGTACATTCTTGAAATAAGCTCGACAAGAGTGGTTTTGCCCGAGCCTGTTTCGCCCATAATTGCAACGGTTTCGCCCGGATTTATTTTGAAGCTGATGTCGTTCAGCACCTTGTGCTTGCCGTAGCTGAACGAAACGTCCTTGAACTCAATTTCGCCTTTCAGTCTGTCCTTGATGTCGACCGCGTCTGCACGGTCAACAATTTTCGGTCTGCCGTAATAGATTTCAATGATTTTGTTTGCGGAGGCAGTGAATCTCTGGAGGTCGTTGATGATGTTGCCCACGGTTCTCATCGGGTTGGACAGCGTCCAGATAAGTCCCGAAAACGCAGTGAACTGACCGATGGTGATTCTGCCTGTGATAACGAAAATGCCGCCGACAACCAACTGAACAACCGATAACGCCTGAGCTGTAATTTCGATTGCAGGGTAGAATTTGAGCCATGTAAGCGCAGCTTTTTTGTTTGCCTCGGAGTAATCGCGGTTCATCTTGTCAAAACGCTTTATCTCAAAATCTTCCCTTGCAAAAGCCTTTATAACCCTGTTGCCCGAAATATTTTCCTCTGCGCCCGTATTCATTTCGGACAGTCTGTCACGGAGGTCAACATAAAGCGGACCGACTTTTTTTCTGAAAGCAAAGGTTATGATGAAGATAATCGGCGTAAGCGCAAGCAGGCACACTGCCATAAGCGGGTCAAGCGCAAAGAAGAATGCATTGCTTGCGGTAAAAAGCACAAGACATTCCACAATGGTTTTGATAATCCACGCGATGGAGTGACGAATCATATCAAGGTCGCCGCTCATTCTTGTCATCAGGTCGCCGGTGCGGTAATAGTCAAAAAAGGTGGAATCCTGATTCTGAACGTTTCCGTAAAGCACTTTACGAACGCGGTAAATAAGACCCTGTGACGTTGTTTCGTACATCATGTTTGCCGAATACTGAATAACAGTACGAAGAAGCGTGAAGCCGACCATTGCAAGCAGCATACCTATAAGCACATCTGTGTGGTCGGAAAGGTTTTGCGCAGCGTTGTCATTGAATATAAAGGTATCAATAATCTGCTGGCTGAAATACGGAGTGATTATGTACATTGACTGGCAGATACAGGTAAATCCCAGCGCAAGAATGTACAATCCCCGAT
>CAKSIR010000128.1 GCA_934462775.1 uncultured Ruminiclostridium sp. | reverse complement strand
CCCCACAAGTGAATAGTTTTCGCAACATAATCCTCGAAAAAGGTGCCGGTGGCACGTTTTTCGACACGCTGAGCAACCTGCACAATCGTGCAGGCTGCATTTATTTGGATAATCTGTTGATTTTAGGCTTAAGCCATCTGTCATACGCGTAGTGGATTGAGTCAAGGCACATATCATAGAAGAAAAACGCCACATTCGCCGCAAGCCACAGCACAAGCACCGCGTATTCGCCGAAATCCTCCATGCCGCTGATAAGCTGCTCAAAAGGCAGGATAAGGGAAAGAATGTTGAAGCCGATTATAACCGCCGTGTTAAAAATTCCAAGCTTTACCAGAAAGCGCAGGAGCTTATTCTTGATAACATCAAGCAAATCCCGCACAATCGGGTAATAGCCGAAAAACAGCACCAGATACATATTTGCCTCAATTTCAGGCACAAGTACAAAGGAAAGAATCGAAACTGCAATATAGCAGAGGATACCCCATTTTCGGTTCACCTGCATACTTGCCGTCCAGATAATCAGTCCTGCAATTGCAGGCAATGCGTAAGTCATGGCGGGGATAAGCGACGCAAACATGGAAATTATGGCAATTGCCGTAATTATCCCGCAAAATGCAATATTGAATGCTTTTTTGGAGGAGTTTTTGCTCATTTTTTTCCTCCGTACATTTCGTTGCTCTTTTCCTTGAGAATACGTCCGTCCTTAAGCAGCTCGCGAAGGGCGTCTATATCGTCGTTCTCCATTGCAATTTTGTACTGGGTGAAATGCTCGATAAAGCAGTCAATTTCCTCAATCAGCGCCTTTTTGTTGCACATAAACAGGCTTGACCACATATATTCATTCAGCTTGGCAACCCGCGTAAGGTCTTGGAACGAGCCTGCCGAAAAACCGTTGAAATCAAGCAGCGACGGACTTTTTACATAAGTATTTGATACAACGTGAGCAAGCTGAGAGGTGTAGGCAATAACCTTATCATGCTTTTCGGGAGTTGAAATAACCACCTTGCCAAAGCCCATACTGCTGGCAAGAGTCGAAAGCAGATCCACCGCAAGGGACGGAGTGTTTTCGGTCGGGGTGATAATGTAGCTTGCACCCTTGTAAAGGTCGGGGAGGGAATAGTCAAAGCCTGAAAACTCACGTCCTGCCATTGGATGTGTGCCGACAAAATATACGCCGCGTTCCTCAAGGATAGGGGTGCAGTTCTCTACAACATATTCCTTTATGCCGCAGGTGTCCGCAACAATTGTGCCTTTTTTGAATTTGTCTGCATTCTGCTTGACGAAATCAACGATCGCCTCAGGGTAAAGGCAGATAATGGTAAGGCTTGCTTCGTTTAATCTGTCGGGAGTTATTTCCTCATCGATTGCATTCTGCTCCAGCGCCTTTGCAATTGTTTCCTTGTCCGTGTCAATTCCCATTATATTATGAAAGGTATTCTGCTTTAAGGCTTTACAAATTGAACCGCCTATAAGACCTAAACCTACTACCGCTATATTCATTTTTATATCTCCTTTTTAACATCTCTATACATTATAGTATATTATGTCATTTTTTTCAAGCGGTTTCACAATGTTTATTCAGAATAATTAAATTGAATATTATAAATTCAAATTTATATAATGAAAAATTTGTGAAAGGTATTGATTTTTTTGTCAAAATTGTTTATTATAATATACGGTAACTAATAAAAGTTATTTAAAGGAGAAATGTTATTATGTCAAAAGAAACAATGAAGGAAAACCCAATGACCCTCGTTACTGAGCTGTCAAAATTATTCGACGGCTTAATGCGCATTGAGATGATGAAGAACGGTATGAAGACATCATACAGACACTTACTTCGTCCTCTCGCAATCAAGGACGGCGTTACGCAGCTCGACCTTGTTAAAATTTCTCATCTTAAGGCTCCAACGGTGTCCACCACACTCCGCAACATGGAAGCCGACGGTCTTGTAAGACGTGAAACAGACAAGGAAGACGCAAGAGCAACCCGCGTTTTCTTAACAGATCTTGGCCGTGAAATCGATAACAAGATGAGAAAGAGCATTGCTGCAACCGACGCTATTTTCTTAGAAGGTGTAACAGCAGAAGAACAGGAATATCTCTTAAAGGTTATGAAGAGAATGAAGGAGAACATGGAACGCCGTGGCACTCCGTACACAACCTACGAAGCTTAAAAGCTATTTAAAGCCATATTGGCTGCTTGCTCTGCTGTCGCCTGCGTTCATGATTCTTGAGGTGTCTATGGATCTTATCCAGCCTAAGTTCATGTCTGACATTATCGACAACGGCGTGCTGAGCAATAACATGGATTTAATTATTCATACAGGCATTTTAATGCTTGGCACTGCCGTGCTCGGATGCGCCGGAGGTATTCTTTCCGGCGTTTTCGGCGTGGCAGCGTCCCAAAGCTTCGGCAACGATCTGCGAAAAGACGTATTCGCAAAGGTCATGAGCTTTTCTTTGCAGCAGACGGATAAATTCACCACAGGATCCCTTGTAACAAGACTCACCAACGATGTTACAGCCTGCCAGGACTTTGTGTCCATGGCGCTGAGAATGCTTGTGAGAAGCTCCATGCAGTTTATCGGCGGCATAGTTATGGTGCTGTCGCTTAATGTGAACTTCGGCGTTATTCTGATTGTATCGCTGCCGGTTCAGCTGATTTTCCTTGCAATAATTCTGAAAAAGGCGGCGCCTTTATTCGGAGTTGTGCAATCGAAGCTGGATAAGGTAAACTCAGTTGTGCAGGAAAATGTTACGGGCGCAAGAGTCGTCAAGGCATACACCAGAGAAAAGTACGAAATAAAGCGTTTCGGCAAAGCCAACGAAGAATTGATGACCACCAATCTGCGCGTGCAGAAGCTGCTCGCTGTGCTAAGCCCGATTCTGATGATTATAATGAACGCCTCGGTTTTGGCGATTATCTACATAGGCGGCTTGCAGGTAGAAGCAAAGGCAATGCAGGTCGGCGAAGTAATGGCGGCAATCACCTACATTACGCAGATTCTCATGTCTGTAATGATGCTGGGGAACATCTTTCAGCAGGTTTCAAGAGCAAAGGCATCCGCCGACAGAATCAGACAGGTTCTTGACGAACAGCCGGTTATAGTTACCGGAGAAGTGAAGGAGACTTCTTCAACAGGCGCTGTAAGGTTCGAGAACGTAAGCTTCTATTATCCCGGTCATTCGGGAAAGCCGGTGCTTAAAAATATCAATCTTGATATAAAGCACGGCGAAACCGTTGCGGTTTTAGGTGCAACGGGCTGCGGAAAGACATCGCTTGTCAATCTTATTCCGAGATTTTATGACGCAACAGGCGGCAACGTTTATGTTGACGGAATAAATGTAAAGGAATATGATATAAAGGTCCTCCGAAAGAAAATCAGCATTGTTCTCCAGAAGAGCGAGCTGTTTTCGGGAACGGTTTTTGAAAATATCAGGTGGGGCTGCGATACGGCAACCGATGATGAAGTTATAAGGGCTGCCAAGATTGCTCAGGCAGATGAATTTGTAAGCGGCTTTAACGGCGGATACAATTCTATGATAAGTGAAAAAGGCGCGTCGCTGTCAGGCGGTCAGAAGCAGCGTCTTGCGATAGCAAGAGCTATTCTGAAAAAGCCCGAGATACTGATTTTTGACGACAGCACATCTGCTCTCGACTTATCCACAGAAGCAAAGCTGCACAAAGCGCTTAAAGAAAATCTTACAGATGTTACGGTTATAATGATTGCACAGAGAGTTGCCAGCGTTATGAGCGCAGACAGAATCGCTGTTGTTGACGGCGGTGAAATTGTTGCCTTCGGCACTCACAGCGAGCTTATGCAGACCAGTGACATTTACAGGGATATATATCAGTCCCAGATGAGAAACGGAGGGACTGAGTAATGGAACAAAAGAAACAAAATACACAACCGCTTAGATTAGGTCCCATGGGCAGAGGATGTCCACCACCTCACGAGCGTATGGGAATGCCGCAGGAAAAGGCCAAAAACGCAAAGGGCACTTTGAAAAGGCTGCTCAAATATATCGGAAGAAACAAGTACCTTCTGTTTTCACTTATAGGAGTTATGATTGCCATAACGCTGCTTTCACTGCTTGCGCCTATTCTACAGGCGTCTGCAATTGACACATTTACGCTTGACGAGAACAGACTGAACGTTGATTTCGAAAGCCTTACAAGGATTCTCCTGTTCCTTGCGGGAACTTATGTTCTCCAGTCGGGGCTGACCTATTTGCAGGGCATTTTCGCGGCAAAGCTTTCACAGACAACCGTCCGCGTCATGCGAGATGACTTATTCTCAAAAATCTCATACTTGCCGCTGAAATATATAGATACACATCAGCACGGCGATATTATGAGCCGAATGACCAACGATGTTGAGAACATTTCCAACACCGTTTCCCAGTCAATTGCGTCCCTTTTTTCAGGCGTAATAATGCTGGTTGGCTGTCTGTGCATAATGCTGTACTACTCGCCGATTCTTACTCTTGTAAGCTTTGTATCGGTAGCATTGACGCTGTTTGTTACAAAATACCTCTCGAAATATATGCGCAAATACTTCCCGATGCAGCAGGGACTGCTGGGCAGCTTAAACGGCCATATTGAGGAAATGGTAACAGGCTACAAAACGGTTGTTGCATTCGGCAGGGAAGAAAAGGCGAAGGCAGAGTTCAACGAAATCTCCGAAAACCTGAAAAAAACTGCTATTAAGGCGCAGATTTTCGGCGGTGTAATGGGTCCGTGCATGAATGTCATCGGCAATATCGGCTTTCTGCTCATTGCCGCATTCGGCGGTCTGCTCGTATGGAGCGGATTCAACCCCATTGCTCTCGGCGGACTTCTTACAGTCGGCACAATACAGGCGTTTATCTCATATTCAAAGCAGTTTACCAGACCTATTAACGAGCTTGCTCAACAGTATGCTGCCATTCAGACAGCCCTTGCAGGTGCGGAGCGAGTGTTTGAAATAATGGACAGCCCAAGCGAAATTGACGAGGGCAAGGCTGACTTTGACATTGAAAACGTGAAAGGCGACATCAACTTTAAAGGCGTTGACTTTTCTTACGTTGAGGGTGAGCCTGTACTTAAAAGCTTTGATTTCTGGGTAAAGAGCGGACAAAAAATCGCCATTGTAGGCGCAACAGGCTCAGGCAAGACAACCATTGTCAATCTGCTTACCCGCTTTTACGAAATCGACAGGGGAGTAATCACTCTCGACGGTCAGGACATCAGGGACATACCAAAGGAAAAGTTGCGCCGATCTATCGGCATTGTTTTACAGGATACGGTAATTTTTTCTGATACAATCGCCCAAAATATCCGTTACGGCAAGCTAGACACAACAGACGATGAAATCAAGGCAGCTGCAAAAACAGCCCGCGTAAGCGACTTTGCCGAGGTTTTGCAGGACGGATACGACACAATGCTTACCGAAAGCGGAAGCAATCTCAGCCAGGGTCAGCGGCAGCTTATCTCCATTTCGAGGGCTGTTCTTTCCGACCCGAAAATACTTATACTTGATGAAGCTACCTCCAGCATTGACACAAGAACGGAAATGCACATTCAAGAGGCGATGATAGCGCTTATGAAAGGCAGAACAAGCCTTATTATCGCTCACAGACTATCTACAATCCGCGACGCAGATAAGATTGTTGTTATCAGCGGCGGTCAGGTTGTGGAGGCAGGAAATCACGATGAACTGCTTGCACAGAAAGGTTGCTATTATCAGCTTTATCAGAATCAGTTTGCAGGAATTGCAACTTGATATTACAAATCCGCTTTGAAAAGCGGATTTGCGTATTGACACTCTTCCATGACTTTGTTATTATAATTAAAATACAAGGAGAGGGAACTGATATGAAAAAATCAATCACAGCAATAATTCTTGCGGGCTGCATTTTGCTGACTGCCTGCGGCAATAATGCCTTTGCAAAGGAACAATACGACGATAACAGCGTAATAATTGACAGCGCAGACCGCTATTCAAAAACCATGTCGTTTCTGAACAGCTACAACGACAGCGTCACATACACCGTTAAGCAGTTTGACGGTCGCGAAACCGTATGGTCGGATTATTGCAAGGAAGAGCAGAAAATCGGCATAGATTATACATTCACAATTTCCGCAGGAAAAGCAAAGCTGGTGTTCATCGACGGCGATGATAACATAACAACCATTGTCGAGTGTACTCCCGATTTGGTTGTTGAAAAAAATGCAACTTGCACAGTCGCAATGACAAAAGGTAACAATCGATTTAAAATAGTAGGATACGACTGTGAAAATATTGATTTCAACATGAAAATAACAGAATGATGCATTGCCCGATGTTAAGTCGGGCATTTTTCTTGCAGAAATATTGTAAATGTGATATAATAAACGCAAAGCGTTTATTATACATCAAAATGTCCTCGCACATACGCAAATCATAGATTTGATCCGTGCGAATTGGACAATTATACCATAACCTTGTGGTTATGGTATAATAAACGCAAAGCGTTTATTATACATCAAAATGACAGAATTT
>CAKSIR010000127.1 GCA_934462775.1 uncultured Ruminiclostridium sp. | reverse complement strand
ATTATAGTCCGAGCGAAGCTCGGAATTGCCTCCAGACGCAGTCTGGGGCGCAGCCTTGCTGGGCAGCTTCTTCTTAACGGTGTAGGGAACCCCGTGGTTGATGCACTCGAGGGTTTCTTCGCTGGGCGAGAAAATAATCAGCAGCTTGCCGTAGTCGCGGCTGTTGACCAGCAGATACCACACGCCAACGCCTGTGCCGTCGGCAGCCATAACCGTTGCGTCTGCGTCCTGACCGATGCGGCCGCCGCTGTATCTGTCAAACTCGGTTACGGTGCTTAGCTCAATGCTGATAAGTCTTTTGCGCTTGCGCTTGCCGATTATCTTGTCAATGTCAAAATCGTTGTTGGTAACAATGTACTCGTATTCCAGAGAAGTATTGCCGAAAAGCCACCATGCCAGGTAGCAGGCGCCAACCGACACAAACAGCAGCAGCGGAAACGCAAACATAACCGTTGCAACAATGCCAAGCGCAACCATTACCACCGCAAAGGAAACAATGAGTCCGCGCAGGAAATACGCCTTTCCGTCCGCTCTTTTAGCCACAAGCTGTTCAACAAAATTATCCATTTTTTATCCTTTCAACGCCTTTTGCGTTCTTTTTTAAAACAGTATACCATATTTTTTTTGATAAAACAAGGGTCTGTTTATATTGCCAAAAGCGACAAAAAATGATATAATACGTTTATCTATACAGTATATTGCAGAATTTGAGGTAGCTATGAGTTTTGTAAAGCTTGAAAACGTATATAAACGGTACCGCATGGGCGAGGTGACAATAAACGCCTCGGACGGAATCGACTTTGAAATAGAAAAGGGCGAGCTTGCCATAATCTTAGGTCCGTCAGGCTCGGGAAAGACCACCGTGCTTAATATGCTTGGCGGAATGGACACTATCGACGAGGGAAAAATACTGGTTGACGGCTCGGACATTGCACAGTACAGCCGCAAGGAGCTGATTTCCTACCGACGCCTTGACATCGGCTTCATATTCCAGTTCTATAACCTTATACAGAATCTTACCGCAAAGGAAAACGTGGAGCTTGCCGCGCAGACCTGCACCGACTACATTCCCGCCGCTGAAATCCTGACAAAGGTAGGCCTTGAGGAGCGAATGAACAACTTCCCGTCGCAGCTTTCGGGCGGCGAACAGCAGCGAGTCGCCATTGCAAGAGCGCTGGCGAAAAAGCCTAAGCTGCTGCTTTGCGACGAGCCGACAGGCGCGCTGGACTACAACACGGGAAAGATGATTCTCAAGCTGCTTCAGGACACCTGCCGCAACGAGGGAATGACCGTAATCCTTGTAACCCACAACTCGGCTATCGCACCTATGGCGGATAGAGTGATTCGGCTGAAAAACAGCAAGGTAAGCAGCGTTGAGATCAACAAAAGCCCAACGCCTGTTGAAAATATCGAATGGTAATAAATTGAAAAGGAACGGTAGATTATGAACATTTATCTATCAAAACAGCCTATATTTGACGCTCACGGCAACACCTGCTGCTACGAGCTTTTATACCGCGCGTCTATTGACACGCTTAACTCAGACGGGGAGTACGACCGCTCCGTTGAAAGCCGCTCCTATAAGCAGGCAGCCAACTTCTTTACCGATAACGAACAGCGTATTTTCGGCAAAAAGCACTGCTATATGCGCTTTTCTCCCGAAATGCTGAAAAGAGGCTTCGCGGAAATTTTCAGCCCGGAAAAGCTGATCATAGAAATCACCCTTGAAGCGTTGGCGGAAAGCGGGGTAGTGCCGAAAATCAGCGAGCTTAAGCGCATGGGATACGATATTGCTATCGACAACTTCCTGTACAGCGAGGATAAAAAGGAGCTTTTCAAGCTGGCTGACGTGGTGCGCTTCGACGTGAACAGCGACGCCGACCGTATCAAGTTTACCGTCGCAAAATGCCACGAAAGCGGCAAGCACGTTATGGCTGCCGACGTTGAAACGGCTGACGAATTTGAAACCGCAAGGGACATGGGAATAGACCTTTTCGAGGGCTTTTTCTTTGCGAAGCCCGTCCTTGAAACCAAGCGCTCCGGCGGTCCGATGATAAAGAACTTTTTGCAGATTCTGGCGCTGCTTTATGTGCCGGACCCGGATATGGAGCAGATAGCCGCCATTATTTCCACCGACCCGGTGCTTACAATCCGCCTTTTAAAGCTTATAAACAAGCTCTGCGAGGATACGGGCAACACCATTTCCACCGTAAAGCAGGCGCTTATTATGCTCGGTCTTGACAACCTCAAGGAGTGGATTTACCTTGTCGGTCTGCAAAGACTGAACCGCAATTCGCCTAACGAGCTGCTGCGGGTCGCTCTTTTCAGAGCGGGCTTCTGCGAGCGCCTTTCGAAAATCGCTCCTGGTATCGGCGCTAAATCAAAGGAAATGTACCTGATGGGCCTTATCTCCATTGTTACAGGCACCAGCGGCGCGGCGTTGGCTGACGCCCTGAAGGAGCTGCCTGTTTCGGACGAGATCAGAAGCGGTCTTATAGGCAACGGCGGCATTTATTCAGATATTTACAACCTGTCGTTCAGCGTTGAACGCGGTTTCTGGGACGATGTTGACAAATACGCGGCTGCCTGCGGAATAAAGCCTCAGACGCTTTGCGCCGAGTACATGAACACCCTTGACTTCATTTCGCGATTCAACGGATTATAATACATACTGATAACCGGTACATAAATTCTACTAAGCGTATAATAGCTGTGCAGCAGAAAGGAAACACATGAAACACTCCGCATTAAAGAAAAATGCGTTCGCTGAAATATCCAAAACCAAAAGCCGCTTCCTGTCAATTTTCGGGATAGTGACTATTGGCGTTGCATTTTTTGCGGGAATAAAAGGGGCGTCGCCCGACATGAAAATTACCGCCGATACATATTTTGACAATAGCCGCCTGATGGATTTCAGACTGGTTTCGACCCTTGGCTTCAACGACGACGACGTTGCGGCAATAAAGGGCGCGGACGAAAGCCTGTCGGTGTATCCCTCGTACTTTGTGGACGCGCTGCTCAAAAGCGAAAAGGGCAACCGCGCAATCCGCGTAGAGGCAATGCTTGACGGGGTAAATCAGCTTACCCTGAACGAGGGCAGATTCCCCGAAAGCGAAAACGAGTGCATTATCATGGGCGGCGGAATGGCGGGAATGTACAATGTCGGGGACGTTATAACCCTGTCCTCAGGCACCGATTCCGACCTGTCGGACACGCTGAAAAACACCGACTACACCGTTGTCGGCAAGTACGTTTCCCCTCAGTACATCGACAAGTCCACCATCGGCAGCACCACCGTTGGCAGCGGCTCTATAAACGCGGTAATGTATATTCCTATGAGTAATTTCGATATAGATTATTACACAGAGGTATATGTTGTTGCGGAAAATCTGACGGAATACAACACATACGGCGAAAGGTACAAGGAGCTTTCCGAAAAGCTTTCCGACGCATTGGAGCAGGTGGGCGAAAGCCGCGCGCAGGCTCGCTATGACGAGATAATCGACGAGGCAAACGACAAGATTGCGGACGCGGAGCAGGAGCTGAGCGACAAGACCGCCGACGCCGACAAGGAATTCGACGAGGCGTGGGATAAGCTGGTTGACGCGAAAAATCAGCTTGACGACGCGGAAAATACTCTTGCCGACAGCAGGATACAGCTTGACGACGCAAAGGAACAGCTTGACAGCTCCCGCAGCGCTCTCGACAGCGGCTGGGAGGAATTTAACAGCTCCAAGGCTGACTTTGAGCAGCAGATAACCGACGCCGAAAACGAGCTTGAAAAGAACAAAAACGACCTTGAGGAGGGTCTGGCGCAGTATCAGGACGGTCTAACACAGTACAAGGACGGACTGGAGCAGTACACCGAGGGTCTGTCGCAGTACAGGGACGGTCTGGCGCAGTATCAGGCAGGGCTTGACGAGTACAACGCAGGCTATGCGGAGTTTCAGCCCATGAAGGCTCAGTATGATGAAGGCATGGCTGCTTACGAGTCGGGAATGGCGCAGCTTGAGGCGCTCCAGGTGCAGCTTAACGAAACCCTTGCGCAGCTTGAGCAGATGAAAGCCGCCTACGGCGAAACAAGCGCGCTGTACCTTGCTGCGAAAACCGAGTACGACAAGGGCGTTGAAACCTACGAAGCAAACTATCAGCAGCTTACCGCCGCCAAGGCTCAGCTTGACCAGAGCGCGCCTCAGATAGAGGCTGCCGAGGCGCAGTTTACCGCCGCAAAGGCTCAGCTTGACGAAACCAAAACGCAGCTTGACAGTGCGAAAGCTCAGCTTGACGATACAAAGGCGCAGCTTGACGCTGCGAAAACAACCCTCGAGCAGAGCAAGGCGCAGCTTGACGACGGACAGAAGCAGCTTGAACAGGGCGAAAAGGCTCTTGAGCAGGCGAAAGCGGACGGTCTTAAGCAGCTTCAGGACGCTGTTGACAAGCTGAACGACGGAGAAAAACGGTACGAGGCGGGTCTTGCCGAATACAATGACGGCGAGGAAAAGTACGCTGACGGAAAGGCTGAATACGAGCAGGGCGTTCTTGACTACAAGGACGGCATTGACGAATACAACAAGAACAAAAAGGAATACGAGCAGCAGGTGGCTGACGCGGAAAAGGAAATCGCCGACGCAAAGCGGGATATTGAGAATATTTCCGACCCGAAATGGTACGTTTTCGACCGCACCGACAACAGCGGCTACACCGAATACGATGAAAACGCGGAGCGAATCGACAACATTTCAAAGGTGTTCCCGATTTTCTTCATTTTAGTTGCGGGACTGGTGTGCCTTACGACAATGACCCGCATGGTTGAGGAGGAGCGCGTACAGATAGGCACGCTGAAGGCCCTCGGCTACAACAACGGACAGATAATATTCAAGTACCTGCTTTACGCCATTGCCGCCACCATTGCAGGCTGCATTGCAGGCGTGCTTATCGGGCAGAAGCTGTTTCCGTCGGTAATAATCATTGCCTACGGAATGATGTACAATCTGCCTGAGCTTTGTATGCCTTACGACTGGTCGCTGGGTGCGATTGCGGCGGTGGTATGCGCTGCGGCGGTAGTAGTCACCGTTTACTTCTCCTGCCGCGCCGAGCTTCGGGAACAGCCTGCGCAGCTTATGCGTCCCAAGCCGCCGAAATCGGGCAAGCGCGTGTTTATCGAGCGTATCCCGTTCATCTGGAACCACATGAATTTCAGCAGCAAAATAACCTGCCGCAACATTTTCAGATACAAGCGCCGTATGCTGATGACCGTTATCGGCATTTCGGGCTGCACCGCGCTTATGCTCATGGGATTCGGCTTAAAGGACAGCGTTTCCGACATTATCAGCAAGCAGTTCAACGAAATAAACAACTACTCCGGCATGGTCGCCTACGACAGCGATGAAATTACCGACAAGACCCTTGTCAACGTTCGGAACACGCTGAACGATGCGGGCAGCTCCATAAAGGTGTACCAGAAGCAGCTTGACACCGTTTGCGGCGGCGGACGGACAGTTCCCGCGTACATAACCGTTCCCGACGACTCGGCGCATTTCGGCAGCTTTCTCACCCTCCGCGACAGAATCACCCACACTGCCTACACTCTCGACGACAGCGGCGTTATCATTGACGAAAAGCTGGCAAAGCTGCTCGGCTGCAAAAAAGGCGACGTTATATCCATAAAGAGCGACATGGAAAGCTACGACGTGACCGTTGCGGAAATTACCGAAAACTACGCGCAGCACTACGTTTACATGACCGAAAAGCTGTACACGAGCCTGTTCGGCGGTACGCCCGACTACAACATGATTTATTTCACCAACGGCATAACCGGCGAGGCTGCGGAGAATGAGCTTGCCGAAAAGCTGATGGCTTATGACGGCGTGCTTGCGGTAAGCTTCAACACGGGAAACGCCGACACGTTCATGGTGATGATTCAGGCGCTGAACCTTGTTATTGTTGTTATCATTGTGGCGGCAGGCGCTCTTGCCTTTGTCGTTCTCTACAACCTGACCAACATCAACATTAACGAGCGTATCCGCGAGATTGCAACGCTGAAGGTTCTCGGCTTCTACGACAAGGAGGTCGACTCCTACATTTTCCGCGAGAACATTATCCTCACGCTTATAGGCTCGCTGGTCGGACTGGTGCTGGGCATTTACCTCGCTCAGTTCATCATTGAAACCGCCGAGGTTGACCTTGTAATGTTCGGCAGGGAGGTTTATCCGCTGTCGTTTGTTCTGTCGGCGGCGCTGACTATTGGTTTCTCCCTCGTTGTGTCGCTGTTTATGCATAAGCGCCTTATTAAGGTGGATATGATAGAGGCGCTCAAAAGCGTGGAATAACCCGATTGCATCGGGGGGCTGTTCCGCCTTTTAATAGGTTTATGAAATCCCGCCGTGGTACTAACGGCGGGATTTTTTTGTTTATGGGATTTGTTCGCCTTTCTATGACGTGTTCAAGCGCCACACGGACTTTTTGGTTGTGATTTTTATGTTGGTTGAAAAGGGGGCTGCTCGCCCCCTTTAATTTTGTTTATGAAGATTAAAGCCGAGCAATAAACCCCTCGTCCCATTCTTTGCTTGCCCAAAGAATGGGAGAAGAAAGGCACTCGCTCA
>CAKSIR010000126.1 GCA_934462775.1 uncultured Ruminiclostridium sp. | reverse complement strand
ATTTTCACAACATAATCCTCGAAAAAGTTGCCGGTGGCAAGTTTTTCGACACACTGACCACCGCTTATTTTCAAGCGGGGTCATTTTTATTTTGCAAACTGGCTGTTATAAAGGTTAGCGTAGAAACCGCCCTTTGCAAGCAGCTCATCGTGGTTGCCCTGTTCGATAATGCTGCCGTCCTTCATAACAAGAATTATGTCTGCGTCACGTATGGTTGAAAGACGGTGAGCAACAATAAAGCTCGTTCTGCCCTTCATCAGCTTTGCAAAAGCGTCCTGAATTTTCAGCTCGGTTCTTGTATCGATTGACGATGTCGCTTCGTCAAGTATAAGCATCGGAGGCAGACACAGCATAACCCGCGTAATGCAAAGCAGCTGCTTTTGTCCCTGTGAAAGGCTTCCGCCGTCCTCGCCGATTACGGTGTCATAGCCGTTTTCAAGGCGCTTGATAAAGGAATGGGAATGAGCTGCCTTTGCGGCGGCAATAATTTCCTCGTCCGTTGCGTCCGGCTTGCCCATAATGATGTTGTCGCGGATTGTACCGCTCTTGAGCCAGGTTTCCTGCAGCACCATACCGTATCCCGAACGCAGGCTGTGCCTTGTCACATCGGTTATCGCCTTGCCGTCAACAATGATTTTACCGCTGTTTACGTCATAGAAACGCATTAGCAGATTGATAACGGTGGTTTTGCCGCAGCCCGTAGGACCGACGATAGCAACACGCTGACCGGGCTTGACGCTAAGGTTTAAATTCTCAATAAGCTTTCTTTCGGGAACATAGGAGAAGCACACGCTGTCAAGCTCGACATTGCCCTTGACATCGGCAAGCTCTGCGTTGCCCTTGTCGCTTACCTGCGGCTTTTCCTCGATAAGCTCAAACACTCTTGCAGCGCAGGCAAGGGCGTTCTGAAGTTCGGTAATAACGCCGCTGATTTCGTTAAACGGCTTTGTATACTGGTTTGCGTAGCTTAAGAAGCAGGATAAGCCTCCGACCGTGATCGCGCCGCCCACAGCGAAAAGCGCGCCTGTAAGTCCGACCGCTGCATAAACTATGCTGTTTATAAAGCGCGTGCATGGATTTGTAAGCGAGGAAAAGAACGTAGCCTTAAGCGAGCATTTTTCAAGGCGCTCGTTGATTTCATCGAATTTTTCAAGCGCCTCGTCCTCGTGGGTGAACGCCTGAACGACCTTCTGATTGCCGATCATTTCATCGATAAGGGCGGTCTGCTCTCCCCTTGTTTCGCTTTGCAGCTTGAACATTGAGTAGGTGCGCTTTGCGATAAACTTTGCACAAAGCAGCGAAAGCGGAGTGAGGACCACAACCACCAGCGTAATCCATGGGTTGATTGTCAGCATAAACATGAGCGTGCCGAAAATTGTGACAACGCCCGTGAAAAGCTGAGTAAATCCCATTAACAGACCGTCTGCGAACTGGTCGACGTCGGCTATAACACGGCTTACGATTTCGCCGCTGCTGTGTCCGTCTATAAACTTAAGAGGGAGTATCTCGATTTTGTTGAACGCTTCGTTGCGAACGTCCCGTACAACGTTATAAGTAACCTTATTGTTGACAGTGTTCATTACCCACTGGAGAATAGCGGTAATTCCCGCAACAACGCCGACCTTCACAAGGGTTTCGGCGATTTTTTCAAAGTCCACCTGCCCTTTGTCAACGATGCAGTCGATTGCGTCGCCGACTACAATCGGCACATACAAGGTCAGAGCGACCGTAACCGCCGCAAGGAAGATAGAAAGTATCATCCACACCTTGTACTTGGAAATGTATTTCAAAACCTTACGCAACGCCACTGTTCCTGCGTTGCTTTTCGCTTTTCTCATTTCAGTGAACGTCCTCCTTTTTGAACTGGGAATTGTAAATTTCCTTATAAACCTCGCAGCTTTGGAGGAGCTCGTTATGCGTTCCTATTCCAACGGCGGCGCCGTCGTCAAGCACGATAATTCTGTCGGCATATTGAATTGACGAGGTACGCTGAGAAACGATGAATACCGTAGGCTTGCTTTCAAGTCCGCGTATCGCCTTTCGCAGTGCGGCATCAGTCGCAAAGTCGAGCGCGCTTGCGCTGTCGTCAAGTATGAGTATCTGCGGATTTTTTACCAGCGCTCTTGCAATGGTGAAACGCTGGCGCTGACCGCCTGACAGGTTCTTGCCGCCCTGTTCTATTACATAGTCAAGTCCGCCCTCCTTGCCCCGTACAATTTCGCCTGCCTGAGCGGTTTCGAGAGCTTTCCAGATTTCCTCATCGGTGGCGTCATTTTTTCCCCACTGCATATTTTCGCGGATAGAGCCCTTGAAAAGCACCGCCTTTTGAGGAACGACGCCTATTGTTTCGCGAAGCGCTTCGGCATTGTAATCCCTTACGTCAGTGCCGTCAACAAGCACACTGCCGCCGCTTGCGTCGTAAAATCTCGGTATGAGGTTTACAAGGGAGGTTTTGCCGGAGCCTGTACCGCCGATAATGCCGATTGTTTCGCCCTTTTTCACAGCAATATTTATGCCGGTAAGCGCGTTTTCAGCGCCTTTGCTGTAACAAAGGGACGCGTTTCTGAATTCGACCGCAATGTCTGAATTTACGCCCGCCGCAGCGTTTTCGGGAGAAGCAATGCCCGGCTTGATGTCAAAAACCGCCTGGATTCTGTTTCCGCAGGCAGCCGCCTTTGTAATTGTGATAATCAGATTGGCAAGCTTTATAAGCTCAACCAGAATCTGGGACATATAGTTGTACAGCGCAACAACCGCGCCCTGCGTCAGAATACCTGCGTTTACCTCGATTGCGCCTGTGTATATCAGCACGATAATTGCCGCGTTGATAATTGCATAGGTAAGCGGATTCATAAGAGCGGAAATTTTACCGACGTGCTTGCTTTCGTAGGTCAGCTCCTCGTTTCTGCCGGTGAAGGACTTGATTTCATCGTCCTCCTTGCAGAACGCGCGTATAACTCTTGCTCCTGTCAGATTCTCCCTTGTTGTGCCGAGTACCTTGTCCAGCCTTGAGCGGACGCGCTTGTACAGCGGAATACAAATAAGCATGATTCCGAATACAACAACGGACAGAACAGGTATTGTAACAAGGAAAATCAGCGCTGCGCTGAAGTCGATTGTAAACGCCATTATCATTGCGCCGAACACAACGAAGGGCGACCGCAGCAGCAGTCTGAGTGTCATGTTGACGCCCGACTGCACCTGATTCATGTCGCTGGTCATTCGGGTAATGAGGGTTGACGTTCCTATTTTGTCAAGCTCGGAATAAGAGAGTGTGCCGATGTGCTTGAAAAGAGCGTGGCTTGTTTTCTTTGCGAAGCCTGCGGCGGCCTTTGCGGAGAAATACTGCGCCGTTACGGAAAACAGCAGTCCCACAACGCCCAGTCCCACAAGAACAAGTGCCATTTTTATAATGTACGGGTTGTCCTTATTGTTGATACCGGTATCAATGATAGCCGCAACCACCATTGGCACAAACAGCTCCAGCAGCGCCTCCAGCATTTTGAACAGCGGCGCAAGCACCGTTTCCTTTTTGTAATCCTTTAAAAATCTCAGTAGCTTTGTCATTTATTATTCTGTGTGTCCTTTATAATAGTCAGGTGATTTCTTCCTGCCACCTTGCTCTGATAGAGAGCCTTATCCACAAGCTCGGTCATCTGGTTCATGGAATATTTTGGGTTGATGCGCACCGCGCCGATGCTTATGGTCATTTTGCCGTATTCCTTGTTGCCGTCGCTGTACAGGTGCCAGCGCAGCCGTTCCAGAGCGGTTTCCGCAATATCGGCAGGGATAAGCCCTATAAATTCATCTCCGCCCCAGCGTGCAATAAGCGTTTCCTTTCCAAGGGTTCTCACTGCCGTTTTGGCAAGGTCCTTAATTGCGGCGTCACCCATATTATGCCCAAGTTTATCGTTGATTGACTTGAAGTAGTCAATATCAAACAGAAACATAGCGTATTTTTCGAGATTCTGTACCTCTTTATATTTCTGAATAAACAGCTTTCGGTTAGGAAGTCCTGTCAGCTCGTCAATCGACGCAAGCCGCATAACATTGTTAAGCACTAATCCCGCGGTTATCGCTACAACAACAAATGAAACCACGGCGATAATGATTATTTCCGTTGTCAGCGCGGAGGATTTAGCATAAATTTCAGCGGTCTGCGCAGTGAGGAACAGAAGCATTCCGTTTTTCAGACGCTCTGACGTACAGCTCCATGTTACTCCGTATGAGTCGTATTTTGCGTTCAGAAGCATTCCGTCGCTGTCCGTAGAATAGCTTTCAACATCGTAGCCAACCGCTTCCTGAATGTCGGAATATACGGGCAGATCCTTGAAAACGATTGCCTGATACCGGTCGTTTGTCAGGAACGCATAGCCGGTATCGTATACTGTAATGCTGTTTACCGCGTCAAAAAAGAAGTTGAAATCAATGTCCATGCCGACTACTCCAACGGTTACGCCGTCCTTGTATATAGGAATTACATACGACACCATGTAAACGTTTATATTTTTGTTCATATACGGCTCAAGCCATGTCGGTCCGCCGTTTTCAAGAGTTTGATAATACCAGCCTACGTGTTCCGTATCCGATTTGTCGTAGGCGGTTATATCTGTCGGGGTGGTTTCTTCGTATTCGCCTGTCTTGCCGTTATGTACAAGAAAAATGCTGTTATTCATTTCCAGCTCGGGATTGAACACCATATAAACGGCAGTGCAGCTTTTGGTGTTTTCGGCAAGAGTTCTCGCAAGGCTTTCGATCCTGTTTACATATTCATTTGAGTAAGCGCTGTTGTTCAGCAGCATATTCATGTCGGTGAGCGAATACAAAGCAAATTCGCTGAGCGTATTGACGCTCTGCGCAATACTGTCTATGGACGTGTCAAGCTCAAGGGCAGAGTTTGCCGCAATCAATTCAAGATTTGACGCAGACGTTTCCTCTATTATTCCAACCGACGTGCCTACACTTATAAAGCCTACGACAGTTATTGACAAAACCGTGCAAAGAACTATCATAAGCAGGTTTTTTACCTGTAAATTTTTCATGCCGCCCTCACATATTACAAAAATTGTCAGCTGCAGATTGCGTTGCCTTAACAAGTTCTAATACAATATTGTATCATATACATCCATATATTGCAACAAAATTAAAGCTGAATTGTAAAAAATCGACAAAAATTTACCTTCTTTTGCAGCGACTTGTGATTTTTTATAATTTACAAAAAACGTTATTGTCTAATATATATAAAAAATCATGCATTATAAGTCTGCACTTATATATGGAAGCGCAAAATCCTATTTGATTTATAAGGCTTATTGTGGTATTATACTGGTAACGAAAGGACGGTACATTATGAAAATCAGAAGAATTACAGCACTTTTTTGTACATTTGCACTTACGCTCGGAGTGGCAGGCTGCGGCGGAGAAAACGCCGTTACCGAGGCAACGGAAGTTTCGAAAACCGAAGAGGTTTCAGCTGTTGAGGACGGAGCGGCAAAAACATACCCTGCCTCCGCCGACTACACAAAGCTGCTTGGCAGAGCGTACTATGACGGCTCCGAGCTTATCTGCGCATACTCCGGCACAGGCTGCGAGTTTACGTTTACCGGCACAAAGGCGGAAATTGCAGTAAAGGGCGACAGCGCAGCCAAAACAGGCAACGACGACAACAATGCAAGACTTGCTGTTTACGTTGACGGCGAAAGAGTTATCGACGAAATGCTTACCGAAAGCGAGCATACATACACGGCTTTTGAAAGCGACGCCGAAAAGACGGTTACAATCAGCCTTGTAAAGCTTTCCGAAACAGCTCAGTCCACTTTCTCGGTAACGGGAATTACTGTTGAGGGCGGAGAAATCGCTCCTACTCCAGACAAGGATTTGTACATCGAATTTGTAGGCGACTCAATAACCTGCGGCTACGGTGTTGACGATGAGGACAGGGACCATCACTTCTCCACCACAACCGAGGACTGCACAAGAGCCTACGCATACAAGACCGCGCAGCTCCTTGACGCCGATTACAGCCTTGTTTCAATCAGCGGCTACGGCGTTATCTCAGGATACACAAACGACCCGTCGGTTAAGTCCGAGCAGCAGATAATGCCGCTTTATTACGATAAAATCGGTTTCTCCTACGCAAGAAGCGACGTATCGGACATTGAATGGGGATTTGAAAGACAGCCGGATGTTATCGTAATCAACCTTGGCACAAACGATGAAAGCTACACAAAGACAGACGCAGACAAAATGGCGGAGTTTGGCGACGCTTACATTGAATTTGTAAAGCACATCAGAGAAAAGAATCCCGACGCAAAAATCCTCTGCACGCTTGGCGTTATGGGCAACACTCTTGCGAGAACCATTCTTACGCAGGTAAAGGCGTATAACGAGGAAACAGGCGACGCAAACGTGTACGCAATGGCGCTTGCACCACAGAACCAGGCTGATGGCTACGCAGCCGATTGGCACCCGACCGAAGCAACTCACACAAAGGTCAGCGTAAAGATTGCGGACAAGATCAAGGAAATTTTAGGCGAATGAAAAATACCGACAGCGTAATTGCTGTCGGTATTTCTGCTTGTCGAAAAAGTCAAATTTGAAGTTTTTGTCCACTTTTTTCAAAAAGTGGTGGGTACTTAGGGCAACGCCCTAAGTCGCTCTCCGCAGA
>CAKSIR010000125.1 GCA_934462775.1 uncultured Ruminiclostridium sp. | reverse complement strand
CTGAAATACCGACAGCGTAACTGCTGTCGGTATTTCTTTTAATTAAAGGCAGTAAGCCGTCTTATTTAAGCAGCTGAAATCCCAAAATGCCTATTATCGCCACAGCTCCTCCCGCAAGGTTCAGCTTTGTGCAGTTTTCTTTCCGTATAACTCCGATAAAGAAAAGCGCTATGAGAATAATCGGCTGAATCAGGGAAAATCCTGTAAGGCTCACCGCAAGGGCTGCGTTTTCCGCTACCAGTCCCACTGCGTTTGGCAGCTTGGTTACCGCCGTTATTATTGTGCCTTTTCGGTTGTCGTTCCACAGCTTTTTAAGGCTTATGAACGGCAGGAGAACCGCCGTCAGCAGCACCAGCGAAAAGTACAGCACCATCGTGCTTGGCATATACGCAGACGCCTGCTGCATTATAATTCCATAACCGAATTTAATTGCAAGATACACAATTAGCGGAAGCGCTATTTTTCCGTAATGCACCTGCCGCTTGTTGCCGCTTGCAATAAGAAAAAGACCTGCTCCCGTTACGGCAATAAACAGTATTCCGAACCAGCTGAAGCTGCCGACTCCCATGATAACGTCCGCAAAATAGGACACAAAGAGAGTAAGTCCTATCCACGCCTTCAGCTCAAACGCAGACAATTCGGTAAGTATCAGCGCCGACATCTTAAATTCAAGCAGCTTGTCGGCAGCGATAAGTACAATGCCGATTGCCGCCTGCCACGAAAAAGAAAATCCTTCAACCAGAAACGGCAGCATCGGCGACATGAAAATCACCGTAGCCAAAGCCATTATGAACGTAAATTCGTTGCCGTTGAGCTTGGCTTTTGCAACGGCGTATTTGTCGGCAAGTCCGCATATTGTGTAGCACCCTGCCGCAAGCAGTATCATCAGCATAAAAATTCCCCCAACACACAAATATAACAGGCTGTTCCAATTCAGCCTGTTATATTTTATCACATTCATTTACAGATTACAAGGACTACTCCGTTACATATTCATAAACCGCCGTACACTCCTTTAAAAGGCGGTATTTGCCGTTATATTCAAATGCCGCGTCAAAATCGGCAATAAGGTAAGGAAACTCGTAAACCTTTCTTTCCAAGTAACTGTCATCATCGGATTTAACCACCGTTCCGATAAGCCTGCCTATGTCGTCTGTAAAAACATACTCGTTCGGGTCAAGCGTGAAATACCTCATATTTCCGCTGTCTGACTGAACGGTAATGTACACCTCGCTGCTTTCCTCATAGGTTATCATGTCCCCTGCAAAGGCTTCAACCGCCGCGTCATAATCTGCCTGTGCAACGAGAATTTCGCTTTCATCTCCGCTTCCGGGCGCTCCAATCGCCGACGGCAGGAATACAATCGCCAGCACCGCCGCTGCCGCTGCCGGAACAGCCGCCTTAAGCCAGTTCAGATTTACGGTGTTTTTCTTCTCGTGAGCCTTTATTTTTTCAAGCATACGGGCTTTTGCTTCATTGTCCGGTTCAAGAAAATCAAATTCATTTTTCACTGTACTCTCCCTCCTTTATCAATTGGGATTTAATCAGCGCCCTGCCGCGTCTGAGCCTTGTTCTGACCGTTGCGTCGGTTGTTTTCAGCATTGCGGCAATCTCCGCGCTCTGATAGTTTTCAAAGTAAAACAGATATATTACGTCCCTGTATTTTTCGGGCAGCGACAATACCTCCTCCACAAGTTCGCGCTTCGGAATGTCGGTCACTGCCTGCACTTCGGGAATCTCATCTATGTTGGCGTTATGGCGGTACGCCCTTTTCAGCATATTCTTGCATATATTTGCCGCAACCCTGATAAGCCACGCCTTTTCATGCTCGACGCTTTTAAATTCCGGACTGCGCTCCAGACAGCGTATGAACGTGTCCTGCACTGCGTCCTCGGTATCCGCCTTATTTTTCATATATGTAAAGCAAAGTTTATAAACAGTGCCAACCTGTCTGTTATAAATTTCGGTAAGCTGTTCCATGGAAATAGCTTCCCTCACTGCTTTCACTCCCTTCAAAAAAACAACGTCTTGTTTTTTCAATAAGGGTTCTCTAAAACCAAGCACGGGCAAATTTTTATCAAACCTTTGCCATGACCGTGGTTTTTGAGATTCCTAACAGTAATACAACCAAGACGCTGTTAATGTTTCATATTATGTTTTTCGGAACAGGGATTATTTCGCCTTTCCAGTAAATGCTGTACTTGCCGCTTCGTATTACGTCAAGCAGCTCTCCGCACGAGTTTATAGGCTTCTCCGCCGCAATTCCGCCTGTAATGCTGCCGCCTGCGTTGTGATTGTCACTGCCTGCGGTAATAGGAAGTCCATAGCTGTTTGCGTACCACACCGCCCGCCGATTGAATTCCTCAAAGTCGGGAAGGTGTCCGCCGTTAAAGCCCTCAACAGCGTCAACGCTCCGCGGCACAAGGGTCATTTTTTCAATATAGCTGCGCTCTCTGAACGGGTGACCGTGAATGATAAAGCCGCCGTTAATATGAATAAAATCGCAGTAATGCTTAATGTCAAAATCCATGACCTCGGGATGCGACTTGAGCCATTCCTTATCAAGCCCGTATGTGAGAAAATCGCTGCCGTAATAGGTGTACTCCCAGCCGAAAAACACCTTAAGCCCTATTTCATCTCCACGGGCTTTCGCGTTTTCGTAGCCCTTGCAGTAAAGCTCCACACGCTCTCTCCACGGAATTTCGTTTGAAACAGCGCAGTTTCCGTTGAAAAAATGGTCGGTTACAAATATCCCGTCGAAGCCTGCCGACTTGTATCGGTCCGCCATTTCGGCTCCGCTTGAAACGGCGCAGCCGCTGCCCTCTTTTGTGTGAAGATGAAGTTCATAAAGGTATCTTTTCATAATTACTCCGTGTAATCGTTTTTATTTGCAGCCGCACAGAACTCGGTTCTGCCTGTTTATGTCCGCAGCACAAGCCTTAATCCCGCCGCGCCGAGCCTGTCGCTGTCTATAAGCTCCCTGCCGTAGGCGTCAAAAAAGCGTTCCTTATACGAATCGGTGCCAAGCAGCTTCATCAAGCTGTACGCGCCTCTCGCAATGTCAATATGCCTGTCCCCCATACCGGACAAGCCAAGGTTTATAAATCCGCTCAGCTTAAAGTCGCAGAAAAGTACATTTTCAGGGCAGAAGCTGCCGTGAACAACCGCGTCGCTTTTCAGCAGACCTTTGACATTTTCAAAAGCCGAAAGTGCCTTTTCTCTACTGTCTACGCCGATATATTCAGCGATTTCTCCGTCAAATCCGTTATCGGAAACCGTATCGGAAAGCGTGACGGGACAGCCTGATAAATCCACCTCGTGCAGCGTTCTCAACGCCTGCGCCAGTTTGTCGCAAAGCATACGAGGACGGTCGGCGAAGCACTTCCTGCCACCGTCAATTCCTGCGATTGCAGCCACTATCAGATAATCCCTGTCATCGGAAATGTAATCGACTACCTCCGCTGCGAGATTCTTTCCGTGAAGAAAAGCGGTCATTTCGGCTTCGTTTTTTAGGCTGCCCGCTTCGCCTGTTTTCAGATAAAGACCGTTGCCGCCTGCGCAGTAAATTTCGCTTTCCCCGTCTGCCGTAATTTTTCTGAATGCGGCATCTGAGCCGAGGATTTTTTCCACCTTTTCGGGCAGTTCAAGCGTCTTTATATCGAGCGGTAATAAACTCATAATGCCACCTCTTTTTTCCTTTTTACTGAATTATATAACAATTTTTGCGCTCTGTCAATATTAAAAGGTCCGCCGAAGTTTCGACAGACCTTTTGAGCTTATTTTATGGCTTTTTTCATTATCATTGCCGTTGCCGCAACGATAAGCTCTGTAACAGGAAACGTGAGCCATACCCCTGTCATTCCGAATATTGCGCTCATGATAAAGGCTGTCGGAATAATCACCGCAAGCCCTCTCATTACGGAAATAACGAAGGACGGAACAGCTTTTTCAACGCTGCTGAAATATACGGCTGTAATAACGTTTATGCCTGCGAAAAAGAAGCCTGTGAAGTAAATCCTCATGCCGTCCGAAGCGATTTCGGTAAGCAGCGGATTGTTTTCCGAGTTGAAAATCGAGCTTATCGGCTCTGCAAAAATAAAGCTTACAATGTACACCGCGGCAGAAAAAATCAGCGCGGTCACTATCGCCATAAGATAGGTTTTCTTTTCCCATGCATTATTTCCTCTGCCGTGGGCGGAGCTGACAATGGGCTGTATTCCCTGCGAAATGCCTGTGTAAATCGACATTACGACCAGCGCTACATTGGCAACAACGCCGTAAGCCGCAACGCCTGTGTTGCCGGAAATGCTGAGAATAATCATGTTTAGAATAAGAATAACGATACCGTTGGAAAGCTCGCCTATAAACGAGGCGTTTCCAAGGGCGCATATATCCTTGAGCGTTCTGAAGTGCGGCCGCGCTTTTACTAGCTTAAAGGTGTTCTTTTTGCGGATAAAGTGAATTGAGCAGACCATCATGCCCACAACAGGTGCAAGACCCGTTGCAAACGACGCGCCGAACATTCCCATTCCGCACGGGAAAATGAATACATAGTCAAGAACAATGTTGGACAGACTTCCCGAAAGCATTGCAGCCATTGCAAGCCCGGGCGCGCCGTCGTTTCTCACAAACGGAATAAGAATGTTGTTTATGATAAACGCGGGCGCAAAGCACATTACGGTTTTCGCGTACACATTGGTAGCCTCAATTGTAATATCGTCTGCGCCGACAAGCCTGCATACAGGCTCGGAAAAGAATATTCCCATAAGCATTATCACTATTCCCGCAATAAGCCCCGCCGCAGCGTCTTCGGTGAAAACGCGGCTTTTTCGCTCCGCTTCGCCTGACGCCTTGAGTATAGCAAAGCGCGTTCCTCCGCCCATTCCCAGCATTAAGCCGATCGCATAGGCAAAGCTGTAAACAGGTATTGCAATATTAAGAGCGGTAAGACCTGTTTCGCCTACCCCCTGTGCAACAAAAAACGTATCCGCTAAAATGTACAGAGAAAAACCAAGCATTCCCAAAACGTTTTTTGATACATAATGTATAAATGTGCCGACAAGTCCTTTATCGGCTGTTTTTGCGTTCATCTGATTAACCCTTTCCTTCGATTTTTGCCTTAGTGAAGCCGTTTTAAGGCCTTTGCCTTTCCCATTGCCATTTGTGCGAGAAAAACTGCTTTAATTCTTCAAGAAAGTAGGTTTCGCCGATTCTGTAATTCATAAATAAATCCTTTTTGTTTATCAATCTGTTAATTTTAACATATTATAGTACAAAAATCAATACCGATTTTTTGTTTCGAAAATCTTAATATTTTTATACATTTTTAAAAAATTGATATTGACAAATAATGATTACCTTGATATAATAATTTACAGAAACAGATAGAACGACAAAATACGACATCCAGGAGAAATGTTTATATACAGAAAGCAGGCTATGTTCACCACGCATAGCCTGCTTTACTTTTGGCTGAAAACATGATAGAATAAAGAAAAGGGGGGATTTTATGAAATCAAGAATGCCTGCTTACTGCAAAAGCTTTGCCTGCACCGCCTCAAAGTGCAGCGATAACTGCTGCATCGGCTGGGAAATTGACATTGACGACAAAACCATGGATATATACAACAGCGTCGGCGGAGATTTCGGAAAAACGCTCCGAAGCGGAATAGACCGCGAAAACGGCTGCTTTAAGCTGAAAGACAAGCGCTGCCCGTTCCTCAATGAAAATAACCTATGTGAAATTATCCTCAATCTCGGCGAGGACAAGCTTTGCCGAATCTGCACCGACCACCCTAGGTATTACGAATGGTTTGACGGACTGCGCGAAGGCGGCGTCGGAATGTGTTGCGAGGAGGGAGCGCGGCTGATTTTGCAGGATCCGAACCCTTACAGATACTGGGAGCGTGAAATTCCCGACGAGGACTGCGGCGACTATGACCGTGAGCTTGCGGATTACCTTTTCAGACAGCGCGATACCGCTTTTCAGATATTGCAGGACAAGCGCCTTTCAATAGGTCAGCGCCTTGCAAAGCTGCTTATTTTCGGCGAAAAATTGCAGCGGCTTATTGACAGCGACGACTACACAAGCGTTGTTATTGAAGAAAAATACCCGACAAAATCAGGGAACGCCGAGGAAATAATTAACGTATTTCTCTCCCTTGAACCGATTGACGATAAGTGGGGTCCGATGCTTGAGGAAATAAAGCCATCGCTTTCCGCGATGAAAAGCAAAAAAGCCGACTTTATTGAGGACAATCCGCATTTTGTCAATGCCTGCGGAAATATTGCGGTCTATTTTATATGGCGGTATTTCATGAAAGGCACATTTGACGGCGAAATTCTTTCGAAGCTGAAGCTTGCGGCTGTAAGCGTTATTATGATTGGCTTGTCTGCAATGAATGTGTGGCTGAAAAACGGAACTCTGACCATGCGAGATTGCATAATTGCCGCTAAAAACTACTCAAAGGAAATCGAGTACAGCGAGGAAAACCTTGACGTACTTGCCGACTGTTCATACGATAACAGCGCTTTTTCCACAGAAAATCTGAGCGCGCTGCTTGTGTGAATATGCTTGTTTATTGTGATTTTATAACAATCAAAACGCCCCGCTGAATACACAGCGGGGCGCAGTCTGTCGAAAAAGCCAAATTTAAAGTTTTTGTCCACTTTTTTCAAAAAGTGGTGGGTACTTAGGGCAAAGC
>CAKSIR010000124.1 GCA_934462775.1 uncultured Ruminiclostridium sp. | reverse complement strand
CAAACACTTGTGGGACGCTTTTTTCTTGAAAAACGTCCCACGGGTGAAAAATTTTCGCAGCATAATCCTCGAAAAAGTTGCCGGTGGCAAGTTTTTCGACACGCTGAGCGCCGCCTTTTGAAAAAACCGCGCTTCCTTATTTCAATAAGTGCAGCTGTTACTTTGTGAACAGCTTCTTGAATCTGCCCATTGCTTCGACTGTCGCTTCGTGTGTGCCGAATGCGGTCAGTCTGAACCAGCCGTCGCCGTTCTTTCCGAAGCCCTGTCCCGGTGTACCAACTACCTCAATCTCGTACAGCAGCTTGTCGAACATTGTCCAGCTGTCCATTCCGTCGGGGCACTTGAACCAGATGTAAGGCGAGTTCTTGCCGCCTGTGTACTTGATTCCAAGCTCATCAAAGGTCTTTGACATAACCTTTGCGTTTTCCTGATAGTACGCGATTGTAGCCTTTGTCTGCTTCTGTCCCTCGGCTGTGAATACCGCCTCGGCAGCTCTCTGTACAGGGTAGGAAACGCCGTTGAACTTGCTGCCCTGACGTCTGCACCAAAGCTGCATAAAGCTGATTTTCTCGCCGTTCGGAGATGAAATCATAAGCTCCTTCGGAATTACCGTATAGCCGCAGCGCGTACCTGTAAAGCCCGCCGTCTTGGAAAGGGAGCAGATTTCGATTGCGCACTCTCTCGCGCCCTCAACTGCAAAAATTGAACGGGGTAAATCAGGCTCTGTGATGAACGCCTCGTATGCGGAGTCGAAAATGATAACTGCGTCGTTTGCCTTTGCATAGTCAACCCATTCCTTAAGCTGTGCCTTTGTGTAAACGGAGCCGGTTGGATTGTTCGGCGAACAAAGATAAATTATGTCTGCGTGAACGCTCTTGTCGGGCATTGCGGCAAAGCCGTTTTCCTCGTTGGAATCGGCGTAGATTATCTTTCTGCCGCCCATTACGTTTGAGTCAACGTAAACAGGATAAGCAGGGTCGGTAACAAGAACGGTGTTGTCTGCGTCAAAAATGTCGCCGATATTGCCGCAGTCGGACTTTGCGCCGTCGCTGATAAGAATTTCGTCAGCCCCTACTTCAACGCCGAAGCTCTTGTAATAGCCGGAAACAGCCTCGCGGAGGAAGTCGTAGCCCATACCGCTGTCCTCATAGCCGCGGAAGGTTTCCTTAACGCCCATTTCGTCGGCAGCCTTCTTCATAGCCGCAACAACGCAGGGAGCCAGCGGCTGAGTAACGTCGCCGATACCCATTCTGATGATTTTATTGTCGGGGTGAGCGTCGATGTATTCCCTTACGCGCTTGCCGATTTCAATAAATAAGTAGCTTTTCTTGAGTTCAAGAAAGTGTGAATTCATCTTTGCCATTTGAGTTGTGTCCTTTCGGTATATTTAATTGTATTTATGACTGTGAGTAATTTTATTCAATGTTCTGAATCTGCTCTCTGATTTTCTCGATTTCGCTCTTTATATCAACCACAAGGCGGGTAATTCTGATGTCCTGCGCCTTTGAGCCCATTGTGTTTGCCTCGCGGTTAAGCTCCTGCACAAGGAAATCCAGCTTTCTGCCCACAATATCCTCCTTGTCCAGCATTTCCCTGAACTGGTGGATATGGGAGTGAAGCCGCACCGTTTCCTCGTCAATGGCGGTCTTTTCGGAGAAGATTGCCGCCTCAAGAAGTATCCTGCTCTCGTCAACGTGAGCGGAGCCTAACACCTCCTGCATTTTCGCCATCAGCTTTTCGCGGTAAACAACCACGTTTTCGGGAGAATAAACCTCCGCCTGCTTAACCATAGCTTCAACGTTCGCAAGCTTTTCCAGAATGTCGGCTTTCATCTTTGCGCCCTCGGTTTCGCGCATTGCCACAAACTTTTCAAGGGCGGCGCCTGCTACCTCGGAAACCGCCTGCCATATTTCCTCCTCGTCAACCTCCGCCTTCATTACGTTGAACGCGTCCGTCATCTGGAACACGTTTGAAAGCGACAGGTCGTCCTTAAGTCCGTACTTTTCGGAAATTCCGCGGAGCGCGGTTACATATCCCTCCACAACGGTAGGATTTACCGTAACCTGTGTTTCCCTGCCTTCGACGTTGCAGATCGACAGGCTGATTTCAACCTTGCCTCTGCTTATCTGCCCCTTGAGCAGCGTTTTCAGCTTTTCCTCAAGGTACATATAGGAGCGGGGCAGCTTTGAGATGAACTCATAATATCGGCTGTTTACAGAGCGTATTTCCACAAGAATTTCCCGTCCGCCGATAATTCTGTGTTCTCTGCCGAAGCCGGTCATACTTCTGATCATTTTTATTCCTTTTTTCGATGTGGAAATCTGCCGCAGACCTTTTCTGCTTTCTTTATTTCACACACGTTTATTTTACACTTTTAATAGTCCCTTGTCAAGCATTCGCTGTGCCGCAAGGAGAATTCCCATTCGCGCGGTGGGATATGTAAGACCGCCCTGCATCCACACTGCGTAAGGCTCGCGCAGCGGAGCGTCCGCAGAAAGCTCGATGCTTGCGCCCATGGTGAACGCGCCTGCCGCCATAATTACCTGGCTGTCGTAGCCGGGCATATCCCACGGCTCGGGAGCCGCAGAGCTGTCAACAGGGCTGCCCGACTGGATTCCCTCGCAGAAAGCGATCAGCTTTTCCCTGTCCCCGAGCTGAATTGCGGAAATAATGTCCGTTCTGTATTCGTTGGTTCTGGGGTAAGCGGCAAAACCGAGGTTTGAGAACAGCGTGTTAGCGAAAACCGACGCCCTGAGCGCGTTTGCAACGGCTTCGGGAGCGTGGAACAGACCTAAGAACATTTCCCTGTTCTGATTGAGGGAGCAGCCTACCTCCTTGCCTGTGCCTACCGTTGTAAGGCGGTATGCGCAAAGCTCCACAAGGTCCTTTCTTCCTGCGATGTAGCCGCCTGTGGAGGCGATTCCGCCGCCGAGATTCTTTATGAGGGAGCCGATAATAAGGTCGGCGCCCACGTCGGTAGGCTCGACCCGCTCGCAAAGCTCGCCGTAGCAGTTGTCTACTATTATAATTGCCTGCGGATTAACGTTCTTCACCGCGTCAACCATTTCGCCAATTTCCGAAACGGTGATGGACGGACGGAGTGAATAACCTCTCGAACGCTGGATATAAGCCACCTTGCAGGCTTTTGCCTTTTCGGGGATTGCGCCGAAATTAACGTGTCCGTCCCTGTCAAGGTCAATCTGATCGTACTTCACGCCGAATTCGCTGAGCGAGCCGCCGTGTTCGCCGAAAATGACCTCCTGCAATGTATCGTAAGGCTTGCCGGTTAAGGAAAGCATAAGATCTCCCGGTCTTAAAACGCCGAAAAGGGCGGTTGAAATCGCGTGAGTGCCGTTTACAAAGGTATGGCGCACCAGCGCGTCCTCTGCGCCGAGAACCTGCGCGAAAACCTGATCCAGCTTATCCCTGCCGTCGTCGCCGTAGCCGTAGCCCGTTGTGCCTTTAAGATGCATTTCGGAAACGCGGTTGTCGATAAATGCTTTAAGCACCTTTTCTCCGTTGTAGCGCGCGGTGTCGTTTATACGTTCAAAGGCCTCGGCGCACTGCTCTTCGGCAATTTCCGCTGCCTCTTCAAGTCTTTTGTCAAGTGAAAAATAACCCATAAAATACCTCGATTAAATATAGCCTTTGCCCCGAAATCAGCTCTCGGCGGCATTTTGCACACTATATTTAATTGTAACAGCATTTCCCCTTTTTGTAAATCCCACTTTTTCATAAAAAGGCTGTAATTCCTTGCGGCAAATTAGTAAAATATGCTCCCTGTCTTTGAGAATGTTGCCGCAAACTGTCTGCAAAAGCCGAAACGCGCTGCCCTTTCCCCGCATTTCCCTTGAGCTTGCCACAAGGGAGATGAACGCCGTTCCCTTTATGTCGAACATTTTTGCGCAGGTCGCGCCGTCAAGGATATAGCACTCCGAAACGCCGTGCCTTATCCGATGGCTCATGTCGGGATACCACTCGCCGTAAGGCAAATCGGGGAAGCCGTCCTTCAGAATTTTGTAAACCTCGTCAAGGGGCGGATTGACAATAACATCGCCCCCGCCCGCAGGTCCGCGGTATTCGTAAACGTAATCCTCGCTGTATTCGCCCTTCACAAAGGGCTTAATTCCCTCCGCGTTTTCGGGAGAAAGCAGCACCGAGGAAAACCCGTTCAGCGTCAGAAACCAGCCCAGCTCCTCAAAATCATCGCACTCCCCCGCAGCAATGAAGTCGGAATAGTATTTGCCGATAAGCAGTCCGCCGCTTCTGTAAAAGCGGCAGAAATCATAGTCAAAGCCGTAGGCATAAGCAAGCGAAAGAATTTTTCCGCCGAAAATATCCGACGGAAAATCCTGTATCTGTTCAATTGAAGTAACCGAATTTATCATAAATCGCCCATTTTTTCAAGCATTTTCTCGGCAAGCCTGCGGGTGGAGCGCAGGTCGCTTTCCTTGATAACGCAGGCAGGCGAATGGAGGTATCTGCACGGCAGCGAAAGGGCGAGGGTTCTTACTCCGCCCACTGCCTTGTGGATTGCGGAGGAGTCGTTGCCCCCTGCGACAACGGTCTTGGTCTGGCACTTTTCGCCTATTTCCTCGGCTGCTGCGAAAGCAAGCCTGTAAAGCTCCTTATCGTAGATTGTTCCCCTGTCCATGTAGGAAGCCACAACGCCGTTTCCCAGTATGCAGACCTGCTTTTCGCCGTCGCTGTCCGCAATATCGCAGGCGGTGGTTGTTTCGAGGACGATTGCCATGTCCGGCTTTACGTTGTAGGCGGCAACGGCTGCGCCTCTTGTTCCTACCTCCTCCTGCACCGTGAATACAAAGGTGGTGTCGTATTTCAGCTCGTTCTTCATCATGTCAAGCATAATCGCACAGCCAACGCGGTCGTCCAGCGCCCTGCCCTTTACAAAGCCGTCGCCGAACGTGAAGAACCGACTTACAAAGCAGCAGCCGTCCCCGACGGATACTCTCTTTTCCGCGTCAGCCTTGTCCCTTGCGCCGATGTCGATAAGGAGGGAGTCGGGCTTAGGCTGATTTTCCCGCTCGTCGCCCTCAAGGAGGTGAAGCGGCTTTGCCGCAATAACGCCCACCGTTCCGTTCTCGAAAACTACCTGTCTGCCGAAAATTACCGCAGGAGTAATTCCCCCTACCGTTTCAAAATGCAGATAGCCCTCGGCGGTGATATTGGTGATTATAAAGCCGACCTCGTCCATGTGGGCGCAGATCATCAGCTTGTTTTTCGGGGTTTTCTTTCCCTTTTTTTCAACAATCAGATTGCCGATATTATCAACACGGAAGCTTACATCGTCGGGGAGCTTGGAGATGATTTTGTCCCTGATTGCCTTTTCGTCGCCGCTGATACCGTTGATGTACGAGAACTTGGCAATGCGGCTTACAAGCTTGTCGCTGTACTTTTTGCTTTCGGATTCGGGCTTGACCTCCTTGCTTTCGTCAAGGGGCTTGATTTCGCCGCCTGCGTTTGCAAACTCAGCCATAAGTCTGCCCACCGCCTCAATGTCAGCCGTTTCAACCACCTCAACGGGGGTGTGCATATACTTCTGCGGAATTGAGATAAGCCCCGTTCTTACGCCGCATTTGGAGATACTGATGTCGTCTGCGTCCGTACCTGTGCGGCTGCCCATAACCTCGGTCTGGTGCTTGATTCCCTTTTCCTCGGCGATTGCGGTAAGCTCCCTTGTAATGTCCTTGGAAAGGCTTGGCGCAATGCCTATCATTGCTCCCTCGCCCATTTTGCCGCACTTCCACGGCTTAACGTCGGGAGTCTGCGCAAAGCTTACGTCCACGGCTATTGCAAGGTCAGGCTCAGCAGTGTAGGAGCCGATGATTGCGCCCTTGCTGCTCACTTCCTCCTGAACTGCGAACAGAATTGCCAGATTGTATTTCAGCTCGCGGCCTTTCAGCAGCTCCAGCGCGTAAAGAATTGAAGCAACGCCGCTGCGGTCGTCAATAGCCTTGCCTGTAACTCTGCCGTTCATAAGCTGTGCAAAGCTGCTGTCAAAGGTGATTTTGTCCCCAAGCGACACGATTTTTTCAAGCTGTTTTTTGGAATAACCCGTGTCGACTGCGGCGTTTTCAAGCTTCATCGCCTTTTTTGTGTCAGGATTAACATGGGGCGGCAATGTTGAAATGACGCCCTTTATAGGCTTTTTGCCCCAGATTGTAACGGTCTGCGCAGCAAGCAGGCGGGTATCAATTCCGCCGCATTTGCCGACTTTGATGAAGCCCTTGTCGTCAATGTAGCTGACGATAAGTCCGATTTCGTCAATGTGCGCGGTAAGGAGCAGCGTTTCCTTGCCGCTGCTTTTGTCGCCGATAAAGGCGGTTACGTTGCCGAACACGTCAACGGCGGCGTTGTCAGCGTATTTCTTCAGCAGCTCGCAGGCTGTTTCCGACGCGGATTTTTCTTCTCCCGCAACGCCGGGAGCGCTGCAGAGGGTTTTCAGAACATTGTTTATATCCATGGTGGTTCCTTTCTGTTAAGGTATTTCATTGTTAATAGTATACCACAACGACGACAAATAAGCAAGGCTGCGCCTTGAGGCTGTTCTCGGGCTGCGCCCGAGGGCTATAATTTTTCAGCTTGTGAGAAAGGGGGCTACTCGCCCCCTTGATAAAGTCGGATTAGACTGAAAGGGAGCAATAAACCCCTCGTCCCATTCTTTGCTTGCCCAAAGAATGGGAGAAGAAAGGCACTC
>CAKSIR010000123.1 GCA_934462775.1 uncultured Ruminiclostridium sp. | reverse complement strand
GAAAAAAAGCGCCCCACAAGTGAAAAATTTTCTCAACATAATCCTCGAAAAAGTTGCCGGTGGCAAGTTTTTCGACAAGCTAATCCGCACAGTTACTCGCTGTGCGGCTATTTTACTGCAAACTTCCCATCATAAACGCCGTTTTAATCAGTCCGATTCCCGTTTCCACGCAAAGCAGCACGAAAATCGCCAGCGGAACATACCTTGCGCTTTTTACGGGCAGCAGATTAAGCAGCGAGTTGTACTCCGCAATTCTGCTCCAGTTTCCTATGGTGATGAAAGGGACTATAAACGTGCATATCAGCCCCGCCGTCATCTGCCAGAACATTGCAGCCGATTTGACCTGCCCGTAGAAAATCAGCCCGATTATCACCATTGCCGCCATAACGCAGCAGAAAACCGCTTTGTTTCTTGCGCTGTTCTCCGAGCGCGCAAACGGGACGGCCGCCGCTATCTTGTCGAAGTCGGGTCTGCCTGACGATACCTTTCTGCCGAGGGCGGTGTAAAGGGCGGAAGCGGATTGGTAACGCTCCTCGGGCTTGATTTGAGTGCATTTGTCCGCAATTTCGCGCAGCACAAAGTCGTCATGGCTGCAATAATTAAGCATCTCCTTTATAAGCACTCCCAGTGAATAGATGTCGGCGGTCGCCTTCGTCTGCTCGAAGCCGTACTGCTCGGGCGCAACGTACCCCTGCGTCCCCATTATGACGGTGTCCCGCTGTGCGTCAGGCTTAACGCTCCTTGCAATGCCGAAGTCTATCAGCAGAAAATGCCCGTCGGGCTTTACGAGAATGTTGTTGGGGTTAATGTCGCGGTGAATGATTTTTCGCTTGTGAATGGGGATAAGGGTTCGGCATATTTCCGACGCGCACCGTCTTACAAAGGCGGCGTTTATGCTGCTTTCGCGAAGATACTCCGTAAGGGAAATGCCGCCTGCCAGCTCCTCTGCGGCAAAGCAGCCGCGGCGGCAGTCCATTACCTCGAAAACGACAGGCACTCCCTGAGGCTTCAGCTCCGCCAAAGCGGTGTATATGTCCTTTACGTTGGGCGTAATTTCCTTTAGCACAACTATCCTGCCGTTGTCTGTATTGCGGGCGACAAAGGTGGTTTCGTCCTTGTTCATTGAACAAAGCCGTTCATATTTCAGCAGCTCGGCTGCGGATTGTTCTGACATAAAACTGCTCCTTATTACATTACTACACTAATTATACCATTTTTATACAATGTGTCAATTGATTTTTTCAGCAAAGCGTATTATTATTGATGTATCACTATCCTAAAGGAGCAGCCAATGAACAAGAAAACAGACGATTTAATGAACACCCTCATCTCAAAGCGGGACCTTATGTCCTACATGAAGGAGAACAAAGAGGAAATGATAAGCGTTTCCCTTGCGGATTACATTGCGAAACTGCTTGACAGCCACGGTGTAAAGCCGTCGGAGGTAATCGAGCGGGGCGAGCTTACAAAGTCGTATTTTTACCAGATACTGAACGGCGAAAAGAAAAATCCCGCCCGTGATAAGCTGATTCAGATATGCTTCGGAATTGGGCTGAGCCTTGACGAAAGTCAGCAGCTGCTGAAATATTCGGGCGCAGGAGCGCTCTACCCCAGAAACAAGCGCGACAGCGCAATTATTTTCGCACTGAGCAGCGGGTACGACCTGATAAGGTGCAACGAACTGCTTGCGGAAACAGACGGAAAGCTGCTTTGCAGCAACGAATAAAACGAAAAAGCTTCGCTCAAGCCTTTAACGGCTCGGGTGAAGCTTTTTTAACGTTCGGTTATCTGCTCAGCTTGGAAAGGAACGCTTTCGTCCTTTCGTTGCTTGGGTTGTCAATTACGTCGGCGGGGTCGCCCTCCTCTATGACAACGCCGTTCGCCATGAATATTACCCTATCCGCCACGTTGCGGGCGAAATCAATTTCGTGGGTAACTATCACCATGGTCATGTGCTCGTCCGCAAGCTCGCGGATTACCTTGAGAATGTCCCCCGTAAGCTCCGGGTCAAGGGCGCTCGTCGGCTCGTCAAAGAAAAGCACCTGCGGATTCAGCGCCAGCGCCCGCGCAATGGAAACACGCTGCTGCTGACCGCCCGAAAGCTGGAACGGGTACGCGTCCGCCTTGTCGGAAAGTCCCATTTTTGCAAGCAGCTCTCTTGCCTCCGCTTCAACCTCTTTCTTGTCGCGCTTCTGCACCGAAATAGGCGCGTCCATAATGTTTTTCAGCACCGAATAGTGAGGGAACAGGTTGAAATTCTGGAAAACCAGCCCGAAATAGGAGTACATCTGTCTGATTTTCGCAGGGCTTGCATAAACGGAAACTCCGTCGGTGTTTGTAGCCGCGTGTTCGCCCATGTAAACAAGGTCGCCGCCGTCAAGGCGCTCAAGCATTGTGGCGCAGCGGAGCAGGGTGGATTTTCCCGAACCGGACGGACCGATTATTCCCACGACCTCGCCCTTTTCAACGGAAAGTGAAATGTCCTTGAGAACCTCAACTCCGTCAAAGGATTTCTTAGCGTTTCTGATTTCAAGCACCTTCATCTGTAATACCCCAGTTTCTTTTCAACTCTTTCCATGACAACGGCAACGATGAGGTTGAAAACGTAGTAGAAAATACCGGCCGCAACAAAGGCTGTCATGGTTTTTTCGGCGGCTGCAATCGCCTTTGCGTTGGTGAACATTTCAGGCACCGAAAGAGCGAACGCAAGGGAGGTGTCCTTGATAAGAGTGATTACTTCGTTAGTAACCGGCGGTATAACGCGCTTAATCACCTGAGGAAAAATGATTTTGCAGAAGGTCTGAGCCCTTGTGTAGCCAAGAACCTTTGCAGCTTCGTACTGACCCTTTGGCATTGATTCAATTCCGCCGCGGTAAATTTCCGCAAAATAAGCCGCGTAGTTCAGCGAGAAACCGATAATTACGGCGATAAAGCGGTAATCGTTGGAGATATTTATACCGAAAATAAAATACGGGCCATAAAATACTACCAGTAATTGCAGCATAAGGGGAGTTCCGCGCATAACGGATATGTAAACGCGCATTACCGTGCGGAGAATGACGTTCTTTGACATTCTGCCGAAAGTAATCAGCAAGCCCAAAGGCAGCGAAAAAATCAGCGTCAGCACGAATATCTCAACCGAGGTAAGCATACCGTTGCAAAGCTGTAACAAAATGATCTGTAAACTCATGTCGGATTCCTTTTTAAAAATGGTATCCGCCTTTTATGAGGATAAAAGGCGGAAATCTGTTATGTTAATCAGTCGGCGCTGAGCGTGCAGACGTCATAGCCGAAATACTTGTTGGAAAGCTCTGCGAAGAAGCCGTCCTTAACCATTTCCTTAAGCGTGGATTCAACCTTGTCGCGAAGCTCTGTGTTGCCCTTTAAGAAGCCAACGCCGTACTGCTCTGCAACGATTGGCTGTTCGAGGATAACGTACTTGTCCTCCTGACCCTTGATCTGGTACTTGGCAACGCCGATGTCCATTGCAACTGCGTCAACTGCGCCGGATTCAAGATCCATGAACGCTGTGTTGTACTGCGCGCAGGTAAGCAGCTCCTTGAAGGAAGCCTTGAGGTCGGCAAATTCATCGCTGTTCAGCGCGTTCAGCGCTGCGGAGTCAGCCTGCGCCGTAACGATCTTGCCTGCAAGCTGTTCAGCGGCTGTGATTCCGTCTGCGGAGCGTACAACGAACACCTGGCTGTTGTCCATGTAAGGCGATGTCCATGTGTAGTCGTCCTCGCGGCCGTTCATTGTAAAGCCGTTCCAGATGCAGCTGATGGAGCCTGATGAAAGCTCAAGGTCCTTGCTGTCCCAGTCGATTGGCTGAAGCTTAATCTCCATGCCCATTCTCTTTGCACATTCGGTTGCCATTTCAATATCAAAACCGGTGTAGCTTCCGTCCTCGGCAACATATCCGTAAGGCGGGAAGTCCTGGTCAAAGCCTACCGTAAATACATTTTCCTTCTTTTCGCCGCAGGCGGTTACAGTGCCTAACAGCATAGCGCCTGCAAGTGCGGCAGCTAAAATCTTTCTTAATTTCATTTCATAAATTCCTTTCTTCTGCACCTTTTCATATATTCTCATGTTATCACAGCAGTGGAATAAAGTCAAGCTTTTTTTCTGTAATGCGGAATTTTCTGCGAAAAATGTCGAGAAAAAATCTTGAAAACAAAAATAATTGGGTTGAAATTACATGATGACAGGTATATAATATTTAAATAGGAAGAAAATGCAAATAATTCTTTGAAATGGGTTGTCTGGAAGGAATTTTATGGAAAACGACATAGGAAAACACGATGAAGAAGCTATCGCCCTGCTCGACGGAATCGCCCGAATGTTCGGCGGCGTTATGGTTTACGGTATTGACGGGGATAGGCTCGTGCCGATGTACAAAAGGGGCAGGATTTTCGACAGCGAGGCAACAGGCGCGCTGCCGTCTGCGGACAGACAGAGGCTTGTCGATATATCAAAAAAGTGCGCTTCGGGCGGAGAGGGGAATCGGTTCGTCCTTTCGGAGAGCGGCGCGGTTTTCAGAGTGAGCCGCCTTGAAGGCGGGCGTTTCCTTGCGGTATACGAGGAGCAGACCGCCGCCCCTGAGCGCACCGAAAACGAAGTCCTCAAGGGCAGGCTGGAAATCGCCCTGAGAAATACATACGACATGGTGTATGAAATAAACCTCGCCGAGGACAGCCTTTACCGCCTTACAAGCGGAACAGACGGCGTTGTGGTAAGCAAAATGGAGCAAAGCTTCACCGAGTTCGCCGCAGAGGGCGCAGACAGCCTTGTCCGCGAGGATTACAGGGATATTTTCCTTAAGGTAATGAGCAGGGAATACCTGCGCAGCCACATTGAAAGCAGCGGCGACAGAGTGACGCTTGAGGTGCCGCGGAAATGCAGCGACGGCGAATACCGCTGGTTTTCCTACCTCGTCAAAAAGACGGAACAAACGGAAAATTCCTACACCGTGTTCATACAGAATATCGACAGGCAAAAGCGGGACGCAATGCGCTTCGGGCATATTAACGAAATATGCAAGGCGGTAGTTTCCCACACTTACTGCGACGTTTATGTAATCGACCTGAGGTCGGGGCGGTATTTCCGCTACTGCATGAACGGCGCAATAATGTCCGAGCTGAGGGAAAGCTACAACTATGACGAGAAAATCGACTTTCTCAGCAGGTTTATTTACAGCGAGGACATGGGGCTGTGGGAAAAGCACATTTTCCGCAGAAATATAGCCGCCAACCTTGAGGAAAAGCAGGAGCAGTGCGTTCGTATACGGCTGAAAGGCAGCAGCGGAATCTCATGGCGGGAGGTAATTTACCGCTATATCAACAAGGAACAGGGGCTGGTTCTCTGCACGGTGCAGGACGTAACCGAACAGGTTCTTGCCGACCGCGAGGCTGAGGAAAAGCTGCGCAGCGCGCTCCGCTGCGCGAAAAAGGCAAGCGAGGCGAAAAGCTGCTTCCTGAACCACATTTCTCACGATATAAGAACTCCGATGGAGGCAATCGTGGGAATGACCGACCTTACCCTTATGCACGCGGGCAACGCCAAAATGGTAAGGGACGGACTGAACGAGATAAACGGCTTTATGAAATATCTGCTGTCGCAGGTAGACAATATAATCGAGTTCTCGCGGGCGGAAAGCGGCAGGTTTAACCTGATTTCCGAGCCGTTCGGCCTGCGGAGGCTGTGCAGCGACATCAGCGTCATTATAAGATTACAGTCTGCGTATAACGGCATTGAATATACCGAAAGTATATCAGACAATGTTCACGAATACTATATCGGCGACGGTCCGCACATAAAGCAGATATTGATGAACCTTGTGTCAAATTCGCTGAAATACACTCCCAAGGGCGGCAGCATCAGCCTTACCGTTTCCGAGGGGGAGGGCGAAAACGGAACCGAGGTCTGTTTTCTGATTGCCGACACGGGAATCGGCATGGATGCAAAAACCGTGGAGCGTATGCTGAAGCCCTTTGAAAGAGATTCGGAGCGGGACGGCAGCGGAATGGGGCTGACCGTTGCAAATAATCTGACAAAGCTTATGCACGGACGGCTTGAAATTCAAAGCGCTGTTGATAAGGGGACGGCGGCAAGGGTAACGATTCCTCTGGAGGTTACGGGCGAGCGCGAGAAAACGGCTGCGCCTGCGAAAATCGACGACGGCTTTATCAAGGGCAAGCGTATCCTGCTGGTTGAGGACAACGATGTAAACCGCGAAATAGTGTCGGTTATTCTGCGCAACCGAGGCTTCAAGGTGGATACGGCAATCAACGGCGAGGCGGCTGTAAAGCGTTTTATGTCCAATAAAAGGGGATATTACGCAGTGATTTTGATGGATATAAAAATGCCAGTAATGGACGGACTTGAGGCGGCAAAGGCAATACGCGGTTCAAGCCGCGCAGACGCCAAGACCCAGCCTATAATCGCCCTTACCGCCAACGCCTTTGACGAGGACGTGGAGGCAAGCAGGGCGGCAGGCATGAACGGACACATTACAAAGCCTATGCAGCCCGATGACTTGCTGAGATTATTACAGGATATAATAAAATAGCGGTAATATACGCGTGGTATAATATTTGTTTAACTGCCGAAGATATGAGCTTGTAAGGCTTTTATGCATATAGTACAAAAGCCTTAGACTGTCGAAAAAGTCAGATTTAAAGTTTTTGTCCACTTTTTTCAAAAAGTGGTGGGTACTTAGGGCAAAGCCCTAAGCCG
>CAKSIR010000122.1 GCA_934462775.1 uncultured Ruminiclostridium sp. | reverse complement strand
GACTGAGAGCCTCCCTATTAAGCGGGAGGCTCTTTTTACAGCTTGACCGCCCCGAAATCTCGGAGCGGTCGATTTTATTTTCCGGTTATGTTCTTTTTGAGGTCCTCGCCGAATTTTTTCAGCTTATCCATAAAGCTGCTGCTCTTTTCGTAGTTCTTTTCGTTCAGCTCGGATTCGAATGCCTGTAAAGCTTCCTTCTGTTTCTTGCTGAGGTGCTTAGGAACTTCAACGATAACCTTTACCATCTGGTCGCCGCGGCTTTCGCTGCGAAGCTTCTTTACGCCCTTGCCCTTAAGACGGAATACCGTGCCCGGCTGTGTGCCCTCGGGGATAGTGTACTGAACGTTGCCGTCTATGGTTGGAACGGTCATTTCAGCGCCCAGCGCTGCCTGCGTATAAGTAATAGGAATCTCGCACCATAAATCGTAAGCGCGGCGCTCGAAAATCGGGTCTTTTCTTACGGAAATTCGAACGTTCAGGTCGCCTCTCGGTCCGCCGTTTGCGCCAACGTTGCCCTCGCCGTTTATGCACAGCGTCTGTCCGTCGTCAATACCTGCGGGAACGTTGAATTTGATTTTCTTCTTCTTCTGAACGCGTCCCTGACCGCTGCAAACCGGACATGGAGTTTCGATAATTTTGCCCTTGCCGGAGCAGCGCGAGCAAACTCTCGTGCTTGACATTGCGCCGAGAACCGTACGCTGCTGGAAGCGCACCTTGCCTGAGCCGTTGCAGTCGGGGCAGGTCTTTGGCGAAGTGCCGCTCTTTGCACCCGAGCCGCCGCAGGCGTCGCAGGTGTCCGCTCTTGTGATTTCTATTTCGTGGGTTATGCCCTTGCAGGCTTCCATAAGGCTGATTTCCAGATTAACCGCAATATCCGAGCCGCGTCTTGGAGCGTTCGGGTTTGCGCTTGCTCTGCCGCCGCCCATTCCGCCGCCGAAAATCGAGTCGAAAATATCGCCTAAGTCTATGCCGTCGCCGCCGCTGAATCCGCCGCTGAACCCACCGAAACCGCCGCCGAAGCCGCCTGCGCCGCCGCCATAAGACGGGTCAACGCCTGCGTGACCGAACTGGTCGTATCTTGCACGCTTCTGAGGGTCGGAGAGAACCTCGTTCGCCTCGTTAATTTCCTTGAATTTTTCGGCAGCATCGGGTGACGGGTTTACGTCAGGATGATATTCCCTTGCTTTTTTACGGAATGCACGCTTGATTTCGTCCTCGGTCGCGCCCTTGGAGATACCCAGCACCTCGTAATAATCTCTTTTTTCTGCCATTGCTAATGACCTTACCTTCCTTGTATGGATAGGCTGCCGACAGGCTCAACACCTCTCGCCACCCTTATTTTCATATGTGGTAAACCACCACAAGGGGCAGCCTTAGCCGCCCCTGTGCAATGTTGAATTTAATTAAACTTCCTTGAAGTCAGCGTCAACTACGTTGTCGTCGCCGCTGCTGTTCGGCTGGCTTGTGCCTGCGCCCTGAACATCGGCAGCCTGAGCGGCAGCGCCCTGTTCCTGGTATATTCTGCCTGCTACATCGTAGAACGCCTTCTGGAGTTCGTCCTTCTTAGCCTTGATAGCTTCAATGTCCGAGCCCTTCAGCGCTTCCTTCAGCGCGTCAATCTTAGGATTTACATTGGACTTGTCTGCGTCTGTAAGCTTGTCGCCAAATTCGCCCATAGCCTTTTCGGTCTGGTAAACCATCTGGTCGGCTTCGTTGCGCGTATCAACCTCTTCCTTGCGCTTCTTGTCCTCTTCCGCATAAGCTTCAGCTTCCTTGACAGCCTTATCAATATCGTCCTTGCTCATGTTTGTTGAAGCGGTGATAGAAACGTGCTGTTCCTTGCCTGTGCCTAAATCCTTTGCGGATACGTTTACGATACCGTTTGCGTCAATATCGAATGTAACTTCAATCTGCGGGATTCCGCGGGGAGCAGGAGCAATGCCGTCAAGACGGAACGTACCGATAGACTTGTTGTCCTTAGCAAACTCACGTTCACCCTGTAAGATGTTGATGTCAACGCTTGGCTGGTTATCGGAGTAGGTAGAGAATATCTGCGACTTCTTTGTAGGAATTGTTGTGTTGCGGTCGATCATTCTTGTGCATACGCCGCCTGCTGTTTCAATACCAAGTGACAGCGGTGTAACATCAAGAAGAAGCAAGCCTGTAACTTCCTTGTTAAGAACGCCGCCCTGCAATGCAGCGCCCATTGCAACGCATTCATCAGGGTTAATGCCCTTGAACGGATCCTTGCCGAGGTAGCTCTTAACAGCATCCTGAACAGCAGGAATACGCGTTGAACCGCCGACTAACAGAATCTTGTCGATTTCGCTGAGCTTTAAGCCGGAGTCGGAAACCGCCTGCTTTAACGGACCCATTGTAGCTTCAACAAGGTCTGCTGTCAGCTCGTTGAACTTAGCTCTTGTAAGCGTAACGTTCATGTGCTTCGGACCTGTTGCGTCAGCTGTGATATACGGAATGTTGATGTTTACGGAGGTTGTGTTTGAAAGGGCGATCTTAGCCTTTTCAGCCTCGTCCTTTAATCTCTGCATAGCGAACTTATCGTTTGTCAGGTCTGTGCCGTCTGTTCTCTTGAATTCGCTTACGAGGAAGTTGATGACTCTCTGGTCGAAGTCGTCGCCGCCTAAGTGGTTGTTGCCTGCTGTTGCAAGAACCTCCTGGATACCGTCGCCGATTTCGATTACGGATACATCGAACGTACCGCCGCCGAGGTCGTATACAACGATCTTCTGGTCGTTTTCCTTATCGATGCCGTAAGCAAGCGCTGCCGCTGTCGGCTCGTTGATAATACGCTTTACGTTAAGACCTGCAATCTGACCTGCGTCCTTTGTAGCCTGACGCTGTGAGTCTGTGAAGTATGCAGGAACTGTGATAACTGCGTCCGTTACCTTTTCGCCCAGATAATTTTCAGCCTCGTTCTTCAGCTTTGTAAGAATCATAGCGGAAATTTCCTGCGGAGTGTAAGCCTTGCCGTCAATGTTTACCTTGTAGTCCTCGCCCATGTGGCGCTTGATTGAAATAACTGTTCTGTCAGGGTTTGTAACTGCCTGGTTCTTAGCAAGCTGACCTACAAGACGTTCGCCGTCCTTTGTGAATGCAACAACCGACGGAGTTGTTCTTGAACCCTCGCTGTTTGTGATAACTGTTGCTTCGCCGCCTTCAATAACGGATACGCAGGAATTTGTTGTACCTAAGTCAATACCTATAATCTTTCCCATAATAAAAGTCTCCTTTTTATATAAATAGAATTTTTAACTTGATTTATGCAACTACCGCAACCATTGCGAAGCGGATTATCTTGTTGCCGATTTTGTAGCCTTTCTGGAATGTGGCGGCTATCTTACCGCTTTCAAGCTCGTCGCTCTGTACCTGCTGAACTGCCTGATGGATACTCGGGTCGAAATCGCCCTCAGCGGCAATCTGTTCAACTCCAAGCTTGCTCATTGTTTCCATGAAGTTTTCGTAAATCATCTCAATGCCCTTTTTGTAATTCTCATCGGAGCATTCATGACTTAACGCGCGTTCAATGCTGTCGATAACCGGCAGGAATTCCGCAACTACCTTTGCCGTTATTTCCGGCTCAAGCTCCATGCGTTCTCTGCTTGTGCGCTTGCGGTAGTTATCGTATTCAGCCATGTTTCTTAACAGCTGATCCTTGAGCTTTGCGATTTCCTCGTCCTTTTTATCGGCGGCAGGCTCTTCAGCCTTTGGTTCCTCTGTTATTTCAGCCTCCTTGATTTCCTCGTTTGCTTCCTTTTCGAGTATCTCCTCTTCCTTTGCCTTTTTGTTCTTTTCCTTACTCAAATTTGTCTGCCTCCTTTTCGATAGCTAACAGCTCCTCATCTTCATCTTCCTCAGACAATAAATGAGTAACTTTATTTGTAAAATATTCAATATAAGGGATAATTTTCTTGTAATCCAGCCTCATGGGTCCGATAACTCCGAATGAGCCTGCTTTTGCGTCGCCCTTGTTGAACGAGCTTGTAATAATGCTGGAGTTCGATATTACGAACGTATCGTTTTCCTTGCCGAACATGACGTTTATGCCGCTGAATGTCTGGTCAAGTATCTGTGTGAATTCATTTTTGGTTTCAAGGATTCTTGCAACCTCGTGTCCTTTGAATTCATCGCAGGTCATCAGATTTGCTTCGCCCTCGAGGTTCACCTGCTCCTCCATCATCTCCGCGGACAAATCCGCAATTCCTTTAAGCAGGGGAGATAAGGTCATCATGTAGCCGCCAAGCGTCGCCGTCAGGTTTTCGATGTATTCGTCCGAAACGTTCTGAAGATTTATTCCTTTCAGATTATCATTTGCAAAACGCTGGAAAAAATCCATCTGTTCATGAGTCAAATCGAATGACAGGCGGCAAACTCTGTTTTTGATTGCACCGCCCGATGTAATGAGGAGAAGAACGTACATTCTCCGTCCTGTCGGAATAACGTCAACCTTTGTGATTACCGAGAACTTAGAGGTCTGATTGGTCGATACAATCGCGCATTTCGTAACCTCTGCAAGCGCCCTTGACGCATTTTCAATAATTTCCTCGTCGCTGGCTGCGTCAATGTCCTCGAAGATTCTGTCGACTTTTTCCTTTTCCTCATCCGAAAGATGATTCTCAGGCGACATTTTCTCGATGTAAAGACGAAATCCTGCGAATGTGGGAACTCTGCCCGCCGAGGTGTGAGGGTGTTCAAGATAGCCCTGCTGTTCCAGCGACGCCATCTCGTTTCTTATAGTGGCGGAGGAACATTTTATATCGGTCTTTTCGAGAAGCGTCTTTGATCCCACAGGCTCGCCTGTGCGGATATATTCATCAACAATGGCTTCCAGTATTTTTAGCGTCCTGCCTTCCATCGTTTCACCTCTCTGAGCTTATTAGCACTCTTTGTTTTGGAGTGTTAGCACTCTTGCTCTCTGAGTGCTAAACATAATGTAACACTTTTTATTATGGTTGTCAAGTGCTTTTTCGTAAAAACGTCATATTTATTTTATTACAATGATATATAAAAATCTATATACCTGCTGTGAAGTGTAACGCGTGTAATAATATACAGCGTATTTATCATATATTGATAGCGGTTTTTGTTTAAATTGCACCAAACGAAAGCTGCTTTTTTGACGAAATATCAATTGACGAGGGCGGCTTTAATATGATAGAATATCATCAGGCAGAATGTAAACGTATTCACGAATTACATACTTGCCGTATGAAGATTATATAGGAGGAACAAATGAAGACAAAGAAGATTTTGTCCGCTGTTCTTGCGGGAGTAATGGCGCTTGGCATTACTGCCTGCGGCAATTCAGACGGCGGCAACAGCCTGCCGACAGGCGAGGCTACTACAACTGAAAACGCTGCAAACATTGAATTTACAGAGGCAGAAGTTGTAGATATTGACGAGGACGCTCCGACAGGCACAATTAAGTGGCTGATGTATGAGGATCTGCTTACAAACGATGCAGACATGGTAGCAAAGTTCGAGGAGAGATACGGCGGTACAATCGAGCAGGAGATCACATCTTCCGGCGCCGCTTACTTTGAAAAGCTGGGTACGCTGATCGCGTCAGACCTTTCGCCTGATATTGTAAGATATGAGTGGATGTCTTTCCCGCACGGTATGTCAAAGAATATGTACACGCCGCTTGATAACTATATAGACCTTGATTCGGAATTATGGTCGGGCATTAAGGAAATTGCCGAACAGTATGTTTACTGCGGAAAGCATTACTATGTACCATATAAGATTACAAGAAGCTTCGCTCTGAACTACAACAAGAGAGTTCTTGAAGAAGCAGGCATGGACGATCCTTACGAGCTTTATACAGCAGGCAACTGGACATGGACGACTTTCAAGGATCTGCTTGTTGAATGGTGCAACAAGGACGATACGCACGTTGGCTACACAGGCGTAGGCGGTATGAGCTTCGTTGCAACGACAGGTACAAAGATGATCGACGTTACAGCTGACGGTCAGATTATCAACAACATGAAGGACCAGAACATTCAGCGCGCAATGGAATTCCTTGAATCCCTTTACAAGGAGGGTCTTGTAGGCGAGGGATACGTTGCTCCTGAAGAAGCATTCAAGGACGGTACGCTGTTATTCTTAGGCATGGAGCCTGAGTGGACATACGGCGCAGCTTCCAAGCAGCTCACAAAGGACGGAATCGACTTCGAGCTTGGTATTCTTCCTTTCCCGAGAGATGAAAAGGCTGACAAGTATTACATCGCATACGACAGCTACGGATACATGGTTCCGTCAGGCGCTAAGAACGTAAAGGGCGCTATCGACTGGATCACGCTTAACCGCACAGAAGCAACCGATCCCGACAACATTGCAGAAGCAAGAGAAACCGCATTAAGCACAGACCCTGTTTACTATCCAAAATGCCCGGGCTGCGGACATATCTTTACCGAGGAAGAAGAAAAGCTTTCAGTTTGCCCTGAATGCGACGCTGCTCGTAAGGAAAAGTTCAAGGCAGTATGGACAGAAGAGGTTTACGATGTATTCATGGATCTCTGCGACACAGAAAGCGGCACATTCAGCTTCCTGTTCGATAACTGCTTCGGCTTCAACTCCGATATGACAAACCTGTTCAACAACGCCGGCGAGGAAACTCTCCTTGATGGTCCGCTGTTCTTTGGCGCGTCTTACACAACACTCCGCGACCAGCTTTACGGTACGGTTGAGTCTTACCTCGACCCATACAGAGAAAAGATGGCTCAGGATTTAACAGCAGAATAATTTCTCGAAATACGCTGAAACGCCGGTACACTGTATCGGCGTTT
>CAKSIR010000121.1 GCA_934462775.1 uncultured Ruminiclostridium sp. | reverse complement strand
ATTATGATAAAAGATGAAAAGAATAACTTGATAATAATTGATTCGTTGGGTAACGCTAACAACGCCACAAATCAGAGAAGTAAATTTTTAAGTATATTCAAACAATACAAAGATTTGATTTCAATACTTATTTTGGTAATAGGAGCTTTTAATGCAATTATGGCTCAACTTCTTTGTTATTTACAAAGAAGAGCAAGAGCTGATTATTATAAAATAAATGAAGACTACTTGGATGACAATTCTCTATCATTTTGGTTCCTATTTACTATATTAATTATAGGTGTTGTTTTAGCAGTTTATTTAATTTGTTTCTATGCTCTTTTCATTTCAAAAACAAAAAGGAGATATTTTATTACGGCTTTAATTCACATTATGTTGTTATATTCTATTGAAGCATATTTTATATATTGGAAATAGTCTTATGAAGAAGCATTCGCAGTATTGATTTTATTTTTTTTCTTGTATTTTCTAATTTATTTATATGTGGATTTATTAAACTATAAAAAAATAAATGAATGGCAGTTAGAGCGTTACATTCAAAAAAACAAAAAATTGACAGATGGGAAAAATCAAAAGAAAAAACTTCGTGTTATAAAAAAGATAAATAAATATTTTAAAAAAACCAATAATATACACTCCAAAATAAATCGTAAAGTGGTGATTGCAGCTTTGGTGTTAGAAGTTGTTGCTTTTCTGTCGATAGTATTTTATTTAGTTTACAAAATGAGTTTATCTATTGCAACAAATGAATGTACATATAGCATCATAGCAAAATCGAATATCAATACCTTCAATTCAAACAAAAATTATCAGGTTATAATATCCGAATCATCAGATTATATTTATACATTTGAATGCGAAATAATCGAAAATGGCAACGAGTCTAATTTGATAATTTATAATGATATATTAATCTCAATAAAAAAGCCAGATAAATTTACTCAAGTAAGGTATACTTTTGATTCAGTTGATTTGAAAAGCAGGTTTTCATAATAAAAACTACTCTTAATCCGTATTGATATATTCTTTTCTGTGCTACACTGTAGCACAATTCTTATCCTGATATACAAAATGAGGAAGCCGTTTGACTTCCTCATTTATCGTTATAAAGCTTGTTCATAAATTCCGGGTAATTTGTCTTTCCATTAAGTACACGATAAAACAGCACCTTGCTTTCAGCTTCAAATATCTTGTAAAACATCAGATATTTTTCAACTACCACCATTCTGAAACCCGATTCTGCTAATTTTTTATCGGGAACGGTAACTCCCGAATAAGGCAGCAGTTTAATTCTATCCGCCGCCTTAAGCATTTTTGTTTTTATCCGAACCGCACCCTGTTTGCTTTCCAGCATAATAAATGCAGAAATGATTTCTGTCATGTCATTAAGGGCGGCAGGAAGAAATTCAAGGCTGTATTCTTTAATTTCGTCCATCTATTATACCGTCCAAAACATCAGATACTTCACCAATAGAAAATGTTCCTGCTCCATTTAAACGCTGTGCTTCTGCTTCAAGGAGCTTTTCTCGGATATCGAGCATTTCCTCGCGGTATGAATATGCTTCCATGCTCATAACCACTAAATCCCCTTCACCGTTTTTTGTAAGAAAAACAGGCTGTTTGTTCTTTTTGCAAAATTCAGCAATGTCGTTGTATTCGTTTCTAAGACAAGTCGAAGGTTTGATCACCATATAAATCAGCTCCTTTTAATATCATTATTCTATGCATATTATATCACCTTGCGCCGCGATATGTCAAGCGTTTATATGATTGCTATCAAGAAATGTTCATAGGTCAGCAGTAGTCGTCTTTGATAACTATCCTAAGATGCTTACCTAATTGTGCTACACTGTAGCACAATTTCACCTCATAACCGCCACGTGCCAATTATCGAATTCATTATTTGTCGAATAATGTTGTAGATAGTCGAACGAATTGTTACATTGCAAAAATTTGTAATCAGAAGTTGGTGAAGATGTCAATATATGTGGAAAAGCAAATATGATATAATAATATAAGAGCTTATCTGTCCGAAGCAATATAGCCGGAAATCAGAAAAGGCGCAAGTAGCAGCAGTATCCAAACTGTAATCATACCAAATGGGTCGTAACCGGTTTTTTGGTGCGAGATTAAGGCTTCAGCCCATTTAAAAAGGCTGTTAGGTCCAATCATGAAATTTATAATAAATGAAGCAGTCCAACTCAACCATCCAATAGCCATGATAATTTTACCGGCTGCGTCTAAATCGTGCTGGCATAACGTCCGTCCTGCAAACACTAAAACAAGTTCTGCTGCTACAAGGATTACTGCGGTAAGTTCTAAGCTGTTCATAATTAACCTCCTAAAAAATAACAAATTTGGAAAGGAAACAAAAATGGATTCATCAGAAAAATTTTCGGTTACTATTAATGGAGAAATGATAATTAATAGTAGTGGAGAAGCAGCAAATAACAATTCAGACACTGAAACAATAGTCGGTTTAAATGGTGCTGATAGCACTGATGAAAAGGACGCATTCTCCAATATCAATTTACTCGAACAAATAGCAAATATCGTCACTATCATTGCGTTGTTTATAATTCTATGGGAAAAAGCAAGCGGTGAAAAGCAAATAGTGTATAAAGCACGAAATATCAACACTCACAGCAATAAAAGCTGCACAAGATTTGTTTTTTGGAATCTAAGCAGGGAAACATTATGTGGGGATGAGTTTTGTGATAAAAATCGTATAACGATAAGTGCCGCCAAAGAAAAAATTAAGATAAAATCTGTTAACATTATTTCACAATATAAAAATGGTTATTGCAATTTAGAGAGTCCTGAAATCAGTTCAGACAAATGTCAGTTAAACTTTGATAAAATAAACTATAAACAAGGATTTGTTGTAGATGTTATTCATACCGGTTATGGAAAAAAAGATTTGACCGTTTCCGGTTCTTCATTGGAATTTGATGTTGAACCAATATTTTCATTCCCTGTTATGTTTGGATATATTTGGTTTTTAATAAAATTGTTTGCGGTAGTAATAACCACATGCTTTGCATTTTTAACCAGTTGTGTATGTTATGCTTACATTGCTTATACAGACTCGTCTAACTTCAGCGGCTATATACTTGTATTTTTATGTGCTATTCTATTTATATTGGCTGCGACTGACTTTTTGCTAATAAAAAATGTCATTTCATTTTTTTCTCCAAGCAAAATTTTGCAAAAAGCTTTTAAAGAATAAACTGTCAATATACTTATCCCACAACCGCCACGTGCCAATCATCGAATACATTTCCGTCAATTCGTATTGCATTGCTTGCTGCGCCCGTTTCAAGCACTCCCGACGGAGTAAATGCGTGAGCCATTTTAACATATATTACATAGTTAGTGTCGTCAGGATACCATATTGGAGTGTAATGACAGGTGTCGTTCCCCTCAATTGCGCTAAATACATTCTTTCTAAAGGAAAAGCGGTTTGAGCTTAGCAGCAAATTGCGGTAATAGGTTGTGTATTTAAACTCCGGGAAGTAAGCGTATGCCGATTGAAGTCCAATGCAATTGTCAGCGCTTGTACTTCCTGTTTTTATGTAAGTTATCGACGGTTCGGTAAAATTCGGACCGGTTGTTGTGAGCTTTATAGTCGATGACGCGGCTGCATATATTCCATAGCCGGACTTCATGTAAAAAACGCTGCCGCGCTTGTATGATGTCGGGCAGTATGCTGACGGTTCTATTTTTACCTCCGTGGTGATTAGCGAAGCTGAATACTCAGTTTTATAAAACTTGTATCCCCATTCTTCATAAGTGTAAGATACGTTATAAAATGAAACTGTTCCTAATTCCGGACCGAGCCATTTATTTTCGTCAAAGCTTGAATCAAACGTAAATACTGCATTTGGATTTGACTGACGAATATTCTTTTTGTACTCATCGACAGCAAAGCTTGGTATGCTCTGCTCGTTTGTTCCGCCTGAGCCACTGTCAACTATTTCGTAATTGCAATACCATACATACCAACCTGCCGTTGTCTTTCCACTTGTGGATTTAAGGTAGTTTAAGGCGTATTCCGATGTCTTTTTTGAATAACCGTAATCGGACGCCTTTTCATCGGCGGTAGGATCGGGAGGAGTGCTTTCTGTTGCTTTATCGTAAATTGTTATAGATAAGGCAAGAGAAGATACATACCTGTCGCTGTCGCTTTTGGCAGACGGATTTACAAGATAGCCCTTGTCTTTTGTTACGTTCATTGTAAAGGCGGTGGGCGCTGACGGCGTTTTCCATTTTATCCATACAAGCTGTGTGTTGCCCTTTGGAATGACAACATTTGTCACAGTTTTGCTCTTTCCGTTATATGAAAAAGTTACAGACGCAGGACTTTCGGAAGTAATATCATCCTTGGCAGCTTTCCATGTACCGTCGTAATCCATATCCGCAAGTGTAACCGAAGTGATAACCCAGGTGTCTGTGGGGTATCTGTATGCTCCTGAGCCATCGCCAATACTGCCCTCGCCGTTATCTATTTCCACATCGTCCTCCGGCACCAAACCCAAATCGTATGAAACATAACCTATGCCGAGCTGATTAACAATTACGTTTCGAGCAAGATAAGTATCTGTGGCGCCTGTGTACGCAGGAATACCGAACATCTTTTTGCTGAGATAAAGGGATACGGGAAGATTGCAGCCCGTGAGCAGACCGAATGTTCTTGTCCATTCTCCGTTCGTAAGGATATTGAGCAAGCCTGCCTCGGTAGCCGTCAGCGCATAGTCAACACCGCCCTTTCGCAGATACACAACAGGCTCAACGCCAAGCTTGTAAGTGCCGCTTTGGGTCAAATCCTCATATTTTATTCCTATAAGGCTGCAAATATATTCAACAGTGCTTTTGTCAGTAAGCCATTCTTGTATATTTGCAAGACGTTCCGATGTATCGGCAGCTCCGTATGGGATTATCGATGGGAGAGTATAGGTTGGAACATAGTTTATATAATTACCTGTCCATCGTGAAAGGGTTGAATTACTTAGGTATTCCAGCTTTGTCTTATAATTAAAATGATATACCTTTTCAGAAATTTTTGTATTTGACAAATCTACAACCTTGCTTGCCAATGCACCGGTATCCGCATTAACCGCATATATTCTCAGTCCCTCGCAGCTGTAGCTCAGACCGCCGATTGAATTAGTTATTGCCCAACCATTATCGTTTGAGCCTGTACCCAATCCTGAGCCATCTCCAACATCAATATTAGTATCTCCCGTTACTGCGTATGAGGGAAAACAAATAACGTTTATTAAGAGTATCACACTCATTAAGGCTGATACTATTCTTTTTATTTTCATAAGCTCTTTCCTCCTGCATTAAAAAAAGCCTACCTGTTTAGGTAAGCTTTTCGTTTATGAGTTTATTTTGTTTATCCAAAGTGACCAATGTGTTCTCCAGATGGAATAATTTCTATTTCGATTGAACCGCCGCCTGTGCCTATTCCCGTCCAGCCGAATATATCGTCCCATTCGTACAGCTGTCCATTCTCATCATAAGAAGTAGCCGCTGTCTGTGTTGCACTTGATTTGGCTGTTGTCTGCTGTGTAACGGTGGTGGTTATTTCAGTAACTTTTACGCTGCCTGCTTCGGCTGCCGATGAAACCTCAGGAGGTAATGTACTCTGAGTATCGAGCGTTACTGTATTTTCTCCAAGAGTAGTTGTAACCGGAGGCTGCGATGTGATTTCGGGAGCTGTTGTCGTAGTTACAGGCATTGTTGTGCTCTCGGCTTTAGTGGTTGTGGTTATAGGCTCTGTAATGGTTTGTTCCGCAGAGGTAGTTGTGGGCGGAGCTGTTTCGGCTGCGGAAGAAGCTGTTGTTGATGTCGCGGTTGTTGTATTTGCTGCTTCAATCTGATTTGCGCTGTTTATATTCAGAGCTATTACAGTTACGATTGCAATTAAAGCAACTGAAGCAATTATTGTAACTGCTGTTTTCGCTTTATTTTTCATGGTATCCTCCTTATTATAAAAGTAAGTTTATCTTTCTAATTGTATTATACACCATTTGCAGGCTTTTTTCAATTGACATTTCATACAATATTTTTAACAGGGATTTATGCACCTGTGTATTGTTTTTCGGTGTTCGGGAGGGGATTGTGCTACAGTGTAGCACAAATTATTGTTCTTCCTCAGCTTCGGCGTCGGACTGCTCATAGTGAGCTGTTGGTTTTATATTGTATCCTCCGCACCAAACAAAAATAAAAGGCATTCGTTCGGGGCGTTCACTTAGGGATTATCGAAAGCAACGATAAATTTTGAGTGACGTCCTCAAGCGGTGCCAACAGAAAGACCACACAACAGACTACAATGTCTGCTGTGTGATCTTTTTTTCTTTAGGCATCCTCACCGCTGTCCATCAGAGTGGCGAGCATAAGCCCGCCACCGAGCCGGAAAGCATAGGAGAGTATCTCCAGTTCAATCAAGCCGTACATTTCATTGACGCAGTCATCGTATTTTTCAAGCGTCTCCCGTTGTTCTGCCGTCATGGAATCATATAACCGATCCCGGTTTTGCCCCATGAGTTTGATCAGTTCTTTTATTGCCCGGCTGCTTTCCTTGCTCTGTCCCTGGGGATTTATATTCGCGTATCAGAACTCTTCAAGTATGTTACCCATATCACACCTCCTTGCAGTGAGACGCTATGCCATAGAAGGTGCGATAAGTCCAGATAACAAACTGTGAACGAAATCAAACTTTAAAATAAACGAGCGCACACAACTGACGGTGGGTCTATTGTGTGCGCTACTGCGTTATCCGACATTCGAAGCGGACGGCTTATTATCTGTAGCATCGATTAATACGATAT
>CAKSIR010000120.1 GCA_934462775.1 uncultured Ruminiclostridium sp. | reverse complement strand
GGGGTGTGGGGCGCTTTTTTCAAGAAAAAAAGCGCCCCACAAGTGAAAAATTTTCGCTACAAAATTCTCGAAAAAGGTGCCGGTGGCACGTTTTTCGACGCACTAAAATCCCCATAACTCCTGTGAGTTATGGGGATAACTTTGTGCTTTTACTTGTTGTTTACAACGCTGATTGCGCTTTCGATTGTCTTTTCAAGCGCTTCTCTGCCGTACTTGTCGACCTCAGCCTTATTCTTTTCGCCATGTGTCAGGCAGCCTGCGCCGCCGATACAGCCGCCAACGCAAGCCATACCTTCGATGAAGTTATTGGGGAGAACGCCCTTGCTTGCCTTGAGGAGAGCCATTTTGCAGGCTTCGATTCCGTCGCAGGAGATTGCGTTAAGCTGGAATTCGGTGTTGCCCTGTTCTTTGAGAGCCTCTGCAACTGCGTCAGCAAGACCGCCGCTTCTTGCGAAGATTCTTCCGTAGTAGGACGCATTATCAAGCACGCTTTCTTCGAGATCCTCGATGTTGAAGTCGCGGCTGTCGAACAGCGCCTGCAGCTCCTCGAACGTCATTACGCTGTCAACGTAAGGCTTAACGTTTTCTCTCTGGAACTCAGCCTTCTTAGCCGTGCAAGGTCCGATGAATACGACCTTGGCAGTTGGGTCGGTTTCCTTTATGTATTTTGCAATTTCTGCCATTGGAGAGTAGTTATGAGAAATTTTATCCTTGAGCATTGGGAACTGCGTTTCGATATACTTAACGAAAGCAGGGCAGCAGGAGCTGGTTAAAAAGCCCTTTTCAGCAAGCTCCTTGGATTCCTTGTAAGCAACCATGTCAGCACCGAGAGCGGCTTCAATTACAGAGAAGAAGCCAAGCTCCTTGATAGCTGTTACAACCTGACCGAGCTTTGCATAGCTGAACTGACTGGCAATTGACGGAGCAACTACTGCGTAAACCTTATACTTTGTGTTGTTTTCGCTCTTCTTCAAGAAGTCGATAATATCGAGAATAAACGACTTGTCAACGATTGCGCCCCATGGACACTGATAAACGCAGGCGCCGCAGGAAATGCACTTTGAGTAATCGATTTTAGCCTCGCCGTGCTCAGCCATTGAAATAGCCTTGATTTTGCAGGCGCTTTCACATGGGCGTTTGCGGTTGATGATTGCAAAATATGGACAAACCTTAGCGCACTGACCGCATTCAACGCACTTTTCCTTGTCAATGTGAGCTTTCTGATGTTCGTCAAAGTAAATAGCGCCGCGCTTGCAGACGTCCTCGCAGCGGTGAGCAAGACATCCGCGGCAGGACTCAGTCACTGTGTAGCCTGACTTGGGACATTCATCACAGGCAATGTCGATAACCTCAATTGTATTCGGGTATTCCTCACAGCCGCCCATGGCGATTTTGATACGCTCGCCGACGATGGCACGCTCCTTGTAAATGCAGCAGCGCATTGTTGCTTCATTTCCCTTGATGATAACCTTTGCTATATCGTTGAAATGGAAAATGCTCTTATCCTCAAAAGAACAGCGTGCAAGTTCGCGTAGAACCTTGTACTTTAAATACTGAACCTTAGTGTCAAATTTTCTCATAAAATCTCCTTGCTTTATCTTTATATATATTAAAAATAGCTTACCTTGATTTGCTTGCCCATTTTCTTCAGGCACTCTGAAAGCTCTTCTACGAGCCGCATTTTAATGCTGAAATTTATAGGCAGATTCGGATTTTGGTGAGCGGGATTTACCGCTCTGCCGACATAGAAGTTTATGTCGGTTGCTTCTTCAAATAGAATACGGGAAATCTGAGATGCACCGTCCTGCTTTACCGACCATTCGTTGAAGCACTCGTTGTCGGTGAGATAGCTCTGCGCATAGGTCAGCACCTTGTTTATAGTGATTACGCCCTCGGTTACAAGGTCAACGCCTTCTATTTCGGCGGTCGGCGGAATTTCCGGGTCTAAGTATTTCAGGCTCGGAATAACCTCCTTGCCGAGAAATTCGGCTGCAAGAGTGGAGGTAGTGCCGCCGCAGACAATGTGCTTGCCCTGTTTTGAGAAGAACAGCGACATCATTTTTGTAACGTCCTTCGGGTTTGCAGGCGGACCTATCATAAGGTTTACCGACTGCCTTGGGCGGATTTTTATAGTACAGACTGTTGTGTCATCGCCCGGCTTGTCGCCGTAAAGCCTGTTGCATTCGTCAAGCAGAATGGTTGTAAGCGCTTTGGCGGTGTATTCGGGATTGTACATTGTTTCCATAAACTCAATAATGTTGTCCCTTTGCCAGCCGTAGTTCAGCGCCATTCCGACGCCTGCATGAATACAGCCGTCGCTCATCAGGATGAAAGTGTCGCCCTCCTGAATTTTCAGCTTTGAGCGGTAGATTGTCTTGCCGTCAATTTCAAAGGAGGTTTCGGGATAAACCACGTTTTTTCCGTCACGCAGCATTATAACATGAGGGTTATCGTACTGGATTATCTCCGCTTCATCGTTGTCGCTTATCATGACGATTGTGAAGGTGGAGTAAGCGATTCCGCGCACCTGACAGACAGGCAGCGTTGCTGCCATTGTACTTACCGCGTCGTCTATCTGCATCTTTTGCGCCATCATGGTCGACAGGATTTTGGACGTCAGCGTTGAAAGAATACTCGCTTTTACGCCGCTACCAAGACCGTCTGCAAGAACCACGATATGGGTGTCGTCATCGCGTTCCGCAAGGTCAATATGGTCGCCGCAAAGCTGTTCGCCGTAGTGGTTAAGGCTGTGATAGCCAATATCAGTATAAAGGTTGTTCATTCTTAACCTCCGTATCAGCTTTCAAACTTGAGGGATTCTTTCAGCTTTGTAAGGGCGATTTTGGTTTCAGCCGTTGTTTCGCCCAGCAGTGACGCAATTTCCTGAACAGAGCGCATCTGCTTTTCAATAACCTTGTCGGTAACTTCAATTGTCTGACGGGCAATTTTTTCACGGTTAGAACGGTTGGTTTCCTCGTCTGTAACATCGCGCATAATTACCATAATAATGTGGTAGCTCTTATCGTACAGCAGGGTCTGCTCGACATACTTGTTGTATTCAGCAAGATAAATGCGCTTGTCATGCACATTCGTGCCGTTTTCCATAACCTCGAAGAAGGGCAGCGGGTCAAGAATACGCACGACCTGTTCTCCAAGCACATCGGACGCATTTGGAATGTTCATCAGCTTGCAGGCGCTTGCGTTGATCTGCTGAACCTCAAGGGATTCATTAAGCACGATAATTGCGTTAGGGGTATTCTTGATAATGTTGTCTGAGAAGTTTTCAGCCTTTTCCTTAAGGAACGGCAGACACATTGTGAGGTCGGCTTTACCGTTGTAGATTGCGATTGCCTTTTCGCGGCAGGTGTTGTAGCCGCAGGTGCCGCAGTTAAGCTCGTCGGCAGGAGTCATCTTGCCCATTTTGCGCAGAATTTCCTCGATTGCCTTGCTGCCCGGCATTTGCTTATGAACTCCTACAAATCCGATTTTCTTTTCAAGACCGGCTTTGTCGGGGGCGTTGTCGTTAAAGTTGTTTTCCTTTGCGTACTTGTTTACGGCAATGTAATCGCGGATATTAGCCTGACGGTTTTTCTCCATTACAGGACCGCCGATGCATGAGCCTGCGCAGGCTGACATTTCGATAAAGCATTTTGAAAGGCTGCCCGCAACTACGTCGTGAATTGCGTTAATGCAGTTTTCAAGACCGTCAATGGTAAGGTATGTGTATTCGCTGCTGTCGCAGTTCATTGAGCGCAGGATACCGCCTGACGTAGGGAAGAGCCGCGCGTTTCCGCCGACTACATTATCAGCGTCGTCCTCGTGGGCGATTTCTATATGTTCGTTTTCAAGCCAGTGCGACAGCTCCTCAAATGTGAGCACTGCGTCAACCAGACCCTTATACTGTTCAGCCTCATGTTTTTTCGAAATGCAAGGTCCAATGAAAACAACCTTCGCGTCAGGGTGAGCCGCCTTGATTTCCTGCGCGTGAGCCTGCATAGGCGATAAAACCTTCGCAAGGTAAGGCAGCGCCTCAGGAAAATGCTTCTGAATCATCAGGTTTACACTGTGGCAGCAGGAGGAGATAATGACGCTCTGCTCCTTATCGGCTATCATCTGTTCATAGCGCTTTTTTACGATGTCAGCGCCCTCGGCTGTTTCACCAACGTCGGTAAAGCCAAGTCTTTTCAGCGCCGAGCGCATGGAGGAAATCGTTGCACCCTCATAGTTTGCAACAAAGGACGGAGCAATGCTGCAATAAACAGGCGCGCCCTCCTTGAGCATTTCCTTTACAGCGTCAACGTCCCAGCGGATTTCCTTTGCATTCTGTGGACAGACTACAAAACACTGACCGCAAAGAATACATTCATCGCTTACAATATTTGCCTGATTGTCGGCAAATCGGATGGACTTGACAGGGCAGTGGCGGATACATTTATAACAGTTTTTGCAGTTGGATTTCTTAAGCTTGAGATAATTGTCCATAAATAACTCCTATTATACTTTCTGCAAAATGTACTTATCGAAAATCTCATCGAAATTGTCCTCGGTTATGCCTGTGACAATTTCATCGTCGAACTTCACGGAAACGCCGTCTGTTGCGCCCTCCGAGCATTTTCCGAGACAGAACGCCGCAATAACCTTTACCTTATCTTCAAGGGCGTTGTCTTTAATTGACTTGTTTATTCTTTCGACAATTTTGTATGAACCGCGAACATGGCATGAGCTGCCGATACAAACTGAAATAGTCATTTTATGGTATTCCTTTCAGCCATGCTTATATAGCATGGTCTTATGTAATAATTTATCTTGCAGATACCATTATACCCCATAATCAACAAATAAGCAACACTGAAAAGTAATATATTTGTATATTATTTTTCACAATTGCCGTTTTTTCTGCATTAAAATATGTTTTAGGCTATCCGTGAAGGATAGCCTAAAAGTATATGTAAAACTAAATTATTCGTATTCGCAAACACTTGCCCAGTTGGAGAGGAATTCCTTCTCCTCAGGCTTACCCTTAACCAGCTGTGAAGCAGCAACAATCGGGAGCCACTGCTGAACATACTGCTTAGGTGTATCGCTCTTCTTGCAGAAAAGGTTCAGGTACTTTTCGGCAGTATCGTCCTTGCCTGCCAGTCTGAACAGGAGGTATGTTCTTGCAACATCGGCGGAGGCGTTGCCCTGTGTAGCGTGCGCCCAGTCAATGATGTAAGCAGAGCCGTCAGCCTTGATGATAACGTTACTTGGGTTGAAATCTCCGTGGAGAACCTTTGTATGGCGCTTCATGCCATCCAGTCTTGTGTGGAGTTCATATCTTGTTGTTGCGTCAAGACCGCTCTTTGAAATCTTAGCCTGCATTTTGTCTGTAAGCTTGTTGAGCATCGGAGCCTTCTTGTTGTGAATATCCATCTGGATGTCAACAAATCTTTCAAGGTATTCGTCAAACTTTTCCGGATTTTTATCCATCAGCTCGGCAAGAGTTGTTCCTTCGATAAAATCTGTTGAAATTGCCCACTTGCCATCAACAACAGCAACTTCACGAATCTTGTTTACGTTAAGTCCTGTTTCTTCGATTCTTGCTGTGTTTAAAGCTTCGTTTAAAATGTCAGCCTTGGAAAAGCCTTCTGCAAAAACCTTGATTGCCTTGTCGCCGTCGCGGTAGATTGTCTTGTTAGGTCTTGTTGCGATAACAGTTTCAAGTTTCATAAGAATGTCCTTTCATATTCAATATTGCAAGTGCAGGTGAATTTCACCTGCACAGCATATTGTTTTAATTACTTACCGTAGTAAGCCTTGAGATACATTTCCTTGATTTCGCTCATGAGCGGGTAACGTGGGTTAGCGCCTGTGCACTGATCGTCGAATGCCTGCTCTGTCATAGCGTCCAGTCTGTCTAAGAAGTCCTTTTCGTCAACGCCGTAATCCTTGATTGTCTTCTTGATGCCGCAAGCGTCACGGAGTTCGTTGAGCTTCTTGATGAGGTTTTCAACCTTTTCGTCGTCGTTCTTGCCTGTGATACCGCAAGCTTCTGCGAACTGTGCATACTTAGCCTTTGTCTTTGGATAAGCGTACTGAGAGAAAGTACCCATCTTAGCAGGAACCTCAGCGGAGTTGAATCTGATTACATAGTCAAGCATGAGGGAGTTAGCAATACCGTGCGGCAGGTGGTGGAAAGCACCAAGCTTATGAGCCATTGAGTGGCAAACGCCTAAGAATGCGTTAGCGAACGCCATACCTGCCATTGTAGAAGCGTTAGCCATAGCTTCACGAGCTTCAACGTCTGTCTGACCGTTTTCCATACATCTTGGGAGGTACTTGAAGATGATCTTAGCAGCTTCTGTTGCAAGACCGTCTGTGTAAGGAGAAGCCATTACAGATACATAAGCTTCAAGAGCGTGCGACATAGCGTCGATACCGGAAGCAGCCGTTAAGCCCTTTGGTGCGCTCATCATGTTGTCAGCGTCAACGATAGCCATGTTAGGCAGGAGCTGGTAGTCGGCAAGCGGATACTTAACGCCTGTCTTTTCGTCTGTGATAACTGCGAAAGGTGTAACCTCGGAACCTGTACCTGAAGATGTAGGAATAGCTACGAAGTAAGCCTTTTCACCCATTTTCGGGAATGTGTAGATACGTTTTCTGATGTCAACGAATCTCATAGCCATATCCATGAAGTCAACCTCAGGATGCTCGTACATTACCCACATAATCTTACCTGCGTCCATTGCGGAACCGCCGCCGAGAGCGATGATAACGTCAGGCTGGAACATCGCCATCTGAGCAGCGCCTTCCTTAGCGGAAGCAAGCGATGGGTCCGGAGCAACGTTGTAGAAGCAGGTATGCGTAATGCCCATCTGGTCTAACTTGTCTGTAATAGCTTTTGTATAGCCGTTGTGATAGAGGAAGGAGTCAGTAACGATAAATGCCTTCTTCTTGCCCATTACTGTCTTAAGCTCGTCGAGAGCAACCGGCATACAACCTTTCTTGAAATATACCTTTTCAGGTGCTCTGAACCAAAGCATATTCTCTCTCCTTTCGGCAACTGTCTTTACGTTTAATAAGTGCTTAACGCCAACGTTCTCGGATACGGAGTTACCGCCCCATGAACCGCAGCCCAGTGTAAGGGAAGGAGCAAGCTTGAAGTTGTAAAGGTCGCCGATACCGCCCTGTGAAGAAGGAGTGTTGATAAGGATACGGCAAGTCTTCATTCTTTCGCCGAATTCAGCAATCTTATCC
>CAKSIR010000119.1 GCA_934462775.1 uncultured Ruminiclostridium sp. | reverse complement strand
GACTTAGGGCTTTGCCCTAAGTACCCACCACCTTTTGAAAAAGGTGGACGAAAACTTTAATTTTGACTTTTTCGACACGCTGTGCGCTCCGCTTATGTTAAGCGGAGCGCCTTTCATTATAGTCTGCCGTTTGCCTTGACAGCGTTGGCTGTGTTACATGGAGCAGCTGAGCGGCCCTTGTTATGTTTTCCTCTCTTGCAGCCATGAGGAAGTATTTCAGCTCTATAAGCTCCATTGTCTCTCCGTATTATTCTCTTCCGTCCCAGCAATATGTGCAGAGCTTGCACGGCTCAATGCCAACGGAAGCTATCATGTCGTCCAGACGGTGGAAACGAAGCGAAGTAAAGTTCAGCTCCTTGCGGATTTCCTCCAGCATTTCCTTGTAGTTCTGGCTGTCGGGATTTGCATAATCAAGCAGCGTTTCCCTGCTTACGTTGTCGCCCTCGCGTCTTGCGATTACCCGTCTTGCGATAAGATCCATTTCGGAGGTTGAACGTGAGAAATTCAGGTACTTGCAGCCAAACAGCAGCGGCGGGCAGGCAGGACGGATATGAACCTCCTTTGCTCCGCTCTGATAGAGGAACTCTGTGGTTTCGCGAAGCTGCGTTCCGCGGACAATACTGTCGTCGATAAGCAGCAACTTTTTGCCCTTGATAAGCGCGTCAACAGGAATAAGCTTCATTTTGGCTATCTTGTTGCGCTGAGACTGGTTTACAGGCATGAACGAACGCGGCCATGTAGGCGTATACTTAATAAAAGGTCTTGCAAATGGAATACCTGAGCGGTTGGAATATCCTACTGCGTGGGCTGTTCCGGAATCGGGAACGCCTGCTACTATGTCGGGCTTTGCGTCGTCGCGGTCAGCCAGCATTGCCCCGCAGTGATAGCGCATTTCTTCAACGCTTACGCCCTCGTACGATGAGCAGGGATAACCGTAGTAAACCCACAGAAAGGTGCAGATTTTCATTTCCTTGCGAGGCTCGGAAAGAGTGGTCACGCCGTCGGCTGTAACGAATACTATTTCGGCGGGACCAAGCTCACGTTCGGCTGTGTAGCCAAGGTTAAGGTATGCAAAGGACTCAAAGCATACGCAGTGCGCGCCGTCCCGCTTTCCTACCGCAACAGGCGTTCTGCCGAGCTTATCCCTTGCAGCATAAATTCCGCCGGGAGTAAGCAGCAGAATGGTCATTGAGCCGTCAATTATCTCCTGAGCGAATTTAATGCCCTCTAAAATAGACTCTTTCTGGTTGATTATTGCCGCTACAAGCTCGGTCGCGTTCACTTCGCCGCCGCTCATTTCAAGAAAGTGGGTGTTGCCGTTCCTGTAAATCATGTCGATAAGCTCGTCAACGTTGTTTATCTTGCCAACGGTTGTGATTGCGTAAGTACCCAGGTGCGAACGCACCATCAGCGGCTGCGGCTCGTAATCGGAAATGCAGCCGATACCAAGACAGCCCTCCATGTGGTTTACGTCCTCGGCAAACTTGGTTCTGAAAGGGGAGTTTTCAATATTGTGAATTGAACGGTTGAAGCCCTTTTCGCCGTACATTACCATGCCCGCGCGTCTTGTTCCGAGATGAGAATGGTAATCCGTTCCGTAGAATACGTCAAATACGCAGTTTTCCTTAGAAACTGCACCAAAAAATCCGCCCATTTGTATTACCTGCCCTTTTATTGAATTTTGTCGTTTAGACTTTTAGTATAGCACAAAATCATCTTATGTGCAATATAAAACCTGCCGCGGCAGGTATAAATTTACCGCTTGAGTTATAATTTTACCGTTTAGGAAAAAACCATTGACCGCCGTTTATTTATGTGATAATATATATTCAACTTAATAAAGCGCTGTGTTTACACAGTCTTATCTTAGGTTATAACATTTCTCCTTACTTGAACTTTTGTGCCGCTTATTAGTGGGGACATCGGCAATCAAAGTTCCAAACTACCGCAAAGCGGTGCAAAACCTCAGCCATTATTTGTGGTGGATAACGACTGAGCGTGACAGCGGGTATATTCAGATACCCCGTCAAAAAAACATCGGGATTCACCTCCCGATGTTTATTTTTTATTCGGCTTTAGGGTTCAGCATAACGGAAACGCAGAACATATTGTCCCGCTTTTCCCATGCGTAGAATCCGCCGTGCTTTTTTGCGATAAGCTGAGCTGACTGAGTTCCGATTCCAAGCCCTGAATGCTTGGTGGAATAAATATTGTTGTTTCCGTTGGCTTTTATTTCGCTGTAACAGGTGTTGTCGCAGGCAATGAATATCCTGCCCTTTTCGTCCTGCCTTGCGCGGAAGATAATTACCGGTGATTTGTCCTTGATAAGGCGACAGTGTTCAACCGCGTTTTCAAGCGTGTTTCCTACAAGCACCGCAATATCCGTGTCCGAAACGTCAATTTCGGCAGGCAGTCCGCAGGCACATTCGAAGCCGATTCCGTCCGCATTCGCAAGCTGAGCAAAATAGGATATGAGTATATTCACCGTACCGTTTTCAGAATAAATCAGCTTTCCCGTATCAGGAAGCGAGCTTAAATAGTCGGAAAACAGCTTTTCAAGCTCATCGTACCTTTTGCTTTTCAGCAGCTCGTTCATAACAATAATATTGTGCCGCACATCGTGATTCATGCGGCGTACTTCCCTTACCTTTGACATAAGGCTGTTATACTCAATTGCGTTTATTTCAAGCTGATGATTCTTTATCTTAAGCTCATAGTTCTTTTTCTGTTCAACGGAAAGGGAAATTACCGCGTTGTAGACAATGAATGCTCCGCCGTTTACGGCAAGCAGGAACACGGCGTTTCTCGGCTCAAGGGCAACGTCAAGAAGCGTGCCGTTGAGGCTGTAGGAAAGATAATACCAAAGCAGATAGAACGTAAGAGGGATTATCCACATATAGTTCCAAATATGCTGGTCGGTGGTTTCGCGAAGCGCGGGAACGTAAATTCGTCTGAAGTACCAAAACAACGGCAGATAGATAATCAGCGACATAACAGTCATTACCGCAACAAAGGTCCAGCGGTAGCCCTGCACCGCCATATCAGGAGCGAGTATTCCCTCGATGCACTTCGACAGCACCGTAACAAGGTTCGCTATGTTTGACACCATCAGCAGGGTGAATACCATTTTGCCCTTGTTTGCCTTAATTGACGCAAAGTAGACCGCAAGGTAGATAACCGTGCTGACTATCGACTTTATATTGGAGGGAGTGTCCGGCACAAAAGCTGCCCATGTGCCAAGACCGAGCTGAACTACTGTGATAAAGACTATAAGCAGCGCCACTATCCTTTTGGAAAAGCGGTAGCTGCCCTTGAAAGGGTATATTAAAAGAATAAGTCCCGGAAGAAGATTTACCAGCGAATATGCCCATGTTTCCACAAGCGAAAACATAGACGGCATCAGACGTACATCTCCTTCCTCATCTTATCGAAAGCGACCTTTGAATAGCTTGCTTCAACGTCTTTCTGCCTGCGGCGGCTGATAGGAATATCGGTTCCGTCAGACATACTCAGCACGTCCTTTGAAATTTCCGCAGCCTCGTACAAATTGACAACAGTGCCTTTCGAGCAGGTCACAAAAAACGGGTAAGCAAGCAGCATTGTTTCAAGGTCAAGCTGTCTCATTCTGGTTTTTACAACAGAACCGTCCTTCATGTGTATCTCAATTATGTGGTTATAGTATTCGGTGAAAACGATATTGCGAAGAATTACGTCGGTTCCGCCCGGGAGCGTTATGTAGCGCTTGTTTTCCTGCTCGGTAAGGTCAAGGCTTCTCAGCATTGCGATAAGCCCGTCATAGTGCAGATTCATGGGCTTTATGAGGTAATAGTCCGCCTTTACACGGTAGCTTTCCGCAGCGTATTCGTTGCTGGTGCTGGTAAAGACGATTTTTACATATTCGTCCTTTTCGCGTATCTTTTCGGCGGTGGAAATGCCGTCAAGCTGATCCATTATTATATCCATGAAAATTATATCGTAAGTGTTTTCCTTGAATTCGTCAAGAAGCTTCACACCGTTGTCATAACAGGAAATCATGTCAATGTGCAGTCCAACCTGAGGAAAAGCAGAATTGACGGAAATTCGTGTAATTTCAAGGTCTGTGGGGGAGTCGTCCACAATGGCGATCCTCATATTATTCCTCCTTTTAAAATTAACGTTTGCTTATATTCACACATAGTCATTATACTATTTTTTAGCTGAAAAATCAAGATTTTCACCTTAAAACCTTAAAATAATCTTGTTGAAAAGTTATGAGCAATGTGCTACAATGTTTGAAAAAGGGGGAACAAATATGGCGGAATGGAGCTCGGCGCAGTACCTGAAATTCAAATCCCAGCGCACACAGCCTGCAATTGACCTTGCAGAAAGGATAAGACGCTTTGAACCCAAAACAGTTCTTGACTTAGGCTGCGGTCCGGGAAACAGCACCCGCGTGCTGAAAAATATTTTCCCAACGGCGCACATTTTCGGCGTTGACAGCTCGGAAAATATGCTGAAAACCGCCCGCGAAAACAATCCGGATATGGAATTTGCCTGCTTTGACGGAGCTGAAATCGACAAAATCGGCAGAAGTTTTGACATTGTTTTTTCCAACGCCTGTCTGCAATGGATTCCTCACCACGAAACGCTGCTCGCAAAGATTTTCTCGGTACTGAACAAAGGCGGAGTGCTTGCGGTGCAGATACCTATGAACGGCGGCTCGCCTTTCTTTAAGAGCATTGACAGCATCGTTTCACAGCCTAAATGGGGCTTTGACAAGGTGGCAATTGATAAAAACAGCATACTTTCTCCCGAAGAATACCACGACATACTGTGCGGACTGACCGATTCCTTTGATATATGGGAAACGGTTTATTATCACTGTATGCCCGACTGCAATACAATTGTGGAGTGGGTAAAGGGAACAAGGCTTCTCCCCTATCTCAGTGCTCTTGACGAGGACGGCAAAAAGACGTTTCTTGACGAGGTGCTGAAAAGCGCGGAGAGTATTTTCCCGGTGCAGAAAAACGGCGAAGTGATTTTTAAGTTCAAGCGGCTTTTCTTTACGGCGGAAAAAAAATAATAAAAGCCACGCAAATCTGCGCGGCTTTCATTTATTTACGCTGCTGCACCGTCGTTCGGCGCTGCAATTCCGTTGTTGGCAATGCCCTCGTTCATGCCCTTTACCAAAGCCTCGACAACCTCCGGATACTGCCATTCAGCGCTTCTTCTGTTAAGCAGTCCGAAGTTCTCGCCGCTGCCGGAGAATGCGCCGTTGTCCCACCATGCGCAGGGTATTCCCTTTCCGTAGCACTTCGAGGTGTAGTATTCAGCCCATGCGGCTCTTGCTTCGGTGTTGTCGCGGTTTCTTGCGCCCGTTTCACCGATTATTACCGCAACTCCCTTGCTGATGAACTTGTCAAAAATGTTGTCCACAAGCTCGTCTATCGCCTGAGTGCTGGCAGGACGTTCAGGGTCGAATCTCGGCTGACCTGTCTTGGTGTCGGCAAGAGCAAAGTTGTACGGCAGGTATGCATGAATTGAAACAATAATGTTTTCGTCATTTTCGGGCAGCTCAATCGCGTCCCACACCTTCGGGTCGGAGGACGCCGCATAGCCGCATACCATAAGCATACGCTTCGGATTGTTGCCGCCTGCGTTTCTGACTGTTTCAACAAACGCCTTGTTGAGCTGATTTACAACGTCCCAGCCCTCCTGATCGCCGCCGTTCCATTCGAGAGCGGTGTTTCTCTTTCTCGGTTCGTTCAGTCCCTCGAAAATAAGGCGCTCGCTGTAATTCTCAAATCGGTCTGCAATCTGCTTCCAAAGGGTTCTCAGCTTTGCTTCGGCTGCGTCTGCATTGTCGTAATATGGGTCGTACCAATCCTCGTGGTGAGCGTTGAGGATAACGTACATTCCGCTGTTGTACGCGTAGTCAACAACCTCCTGCACTCTTGCCATCCACTCCTCGTTTACCACGTTGTTTTCGTCCATGTGATTGCCCCATGAGGTTGGGATTCGGATAAAGTTGAAGCCTCCCTCTTTTACCTTGTCAATCATTTCCTGAGTGGTAACGGGATTTCCCCATGAGGTTTCGGAGCTTACGCCCGAACCGTTTCCCGTTGCGTCAAGGGTGTTGCCGAGGCTCCAGCCAAGTCCAATTTCGCTGATAACGCCCATCGCGTTAATATCGCGCATTTCGTCGGGCTTTGGTTCATCGCTTCCGCCGCAGCCTGCAAAGCTTGCTATCATGGCGCAGGAAAGAAGCGCAGCTATTATTCTTTTTATACTTTTCATAATACGTTCCTTTCAAAAGTCGTTATTAAAATAATAGCAGAAAATTTGACATTCTGCAATAGTTGAGCTAAAATAAAATAAAATAAAAAACAAAAGGATTTTCTATGAACATATACGGAATTACAAGACAGCAGCTTGAGGAATATCTGCTTCGGAACGGAATAAACAAAACAAAGGCTCGGTTTGTTTTTGAGGGAATTTACAAGCAGCGCGCAGAATCCTTCGCGGAAATCGAAGCCCTTAATCCAAAGGTCAGAGCCTTGCTGGAAAGGGACTTCACCTTTGAAAAGCCGAGGGCAGCCGAAACGCGGTCCGACGCCGATGTCTGCAAGGTGCTGTTTGAGCTTTCTGACGGAAATATGATTGAAACCGTCCTTATGAAGCACGATTACGGCAACGGTCTGTGCGTATCAACCCAGGTAGGCTGCAACATGGGCTGTTCGTTCTGCGAAAGCGGGCGGCTGAAAAAGGTGCGCGACCTGCTGCCGCAGGAGATAGTGCTTCAAATTCTCTGCGCTGAAAAAGCGCTTGGCGAAAAGGTTTCCCACGTTGTCCTTATGGGGATAGGCGAGCCATTTGACAATTATGACAATGTAATGGCGTTTGCGGACATTATAACCGACTGCTTCGGTCTTGACATTGGCACAACGCACATTACCGTTTCAACAGGCGGTCTTGTGCCGAAAATAAGAGAGTTTACCCGAAGCGGCAGCAGAATAAACCTCGCCATCAGCCTCCACGCGCCAAACGATGAAATACGGAACAGGATAATGCCCGTCAATAAGGCTTATCCTCTTTCAGAGCTTATATCAGCCGCAAAGGATTACACTGTCTGCGCCAACAAAAAGCTGACGTTCGAGTATATTCTCCTCGGAGGAATAAACGACAGCCTTGATAACGCGCGGGAGCTTTGCGAGCTTGTCAAGGGGATAAAGTGCTATGTGAACCTTATTCCCTACAACGAAACGGACAATTCAGGCTTTAAACGCAGCAGCCGAGAGCAGATAAC
>CAKSIR010000118.1 GCA_934462775.1 uncultured Ruminiclostridium sp. | reverse complement strand
TCCGTTTTCTGCGGAAAACGGCTTAGGACTCTGTCCTAAGAACCTGCAAGCCTTTGAAAAGGCTTGACCTAAACTTTAAATTTGGCTTTTTCATAAATTTTGTCAGCGCCTTTTCCTTGACAAAGGCGAAAATCGCTTCCGTTACTTCAACTTAATCTCAATATAATCGCACAATATCTCAACGCACTTGTCAAAGCCAAGCTCGCTGGAATTAAGGCATACGTCATAGTTCCTTACGTCGCTCCACTCGTGACCTGTGTGCTGCTTGTAGTATGTGCTGCGCTGCTTGTCGATTTTCTCAATCATTTTTCTTGCTTCGTCAGGGTCGCTGAACTTGTTTACCCTCATTGCGTTTTCAACGCAGGCGTCAGGCTCAGCCCAGATAAACGCCCTGATAAGCCCCTCCGTGCCTTTAAGCACATAGTCGCCGCAGCGTCCCACAATTATGCAGGACTCCTTTTCAGCAAGCTCCTTTATGGTCTTTGCCTGATATGCAAACAGGTTTTCGGGAGAAACAAAGCTGCTGCTTTCGGGAGGAATCAGCTTGCCGTCATACACCTTTGTTTTCTTGAATATGCCCTGCTTTTTTTCGTCATGCTGCGCGAAAAGCGCCTCGTTAATGCCGCTGTCCTCAGACGCAATGCGGGAAATGTCCTTATCGTAGTAGTTTACGCCCAGCTTTTCCGCAAGCATCTGTCCGATTGTACGGCCGCCGCTGCCGTAGCCTCTTGCAATGGTAACTACAAACTTCTTCATAAGTACCTCCTTATTCGCCTAAATAAGCCTTTTTAACGGAATCGTCGTTCATAAGCTCCTTAGCGTCGCCCGAAAGAACGATTTTGCCCGTTTCCAGTACATAAGCCCTGTTGGCAATGGCAAGAGCCTTTTTCGCGTTCTGCTCAACAAGCAGAACCGTTGTTCCGTCGCTGTTTACCTCTCTGATAATGTCGAAAATTTCGTTTACATAAAGAGGGGAAAGACCCATTGACGGTTCGTCCATGAGTATAATGCTCGGCTTAGACATAAGAGCCCTGCCCATGGCAAGCATCTGCTGCTCGCCGCCCGAAAGAGTGCCTGCAACCTGATTCTTGCGCTCCTCAAGACGTGGGAAGCGCTTGTATATCATGTCCAGCGTGTCGCTGATGGACTTCTTGTCCTTGACCGTGTAAGCGCCCATCATCAGATTCTGATAAACGGTAAGCTGCTGGAAAACGCGGCGTCCCTCGGGAACGTGCGCCATGCCCATGCCTACTATTTTATGCGCCTTGACCTTGGTGAGGTTGGTGCCGTTGAAGAAAATCTCACCGGTATGCGCGGGAACAAGCCCTGTAATTGTATGCAGAATAGTTGTTTTTCCTGCGCCGTTTGCGCCGATAAGGGCAATTATTTCGCCCTGATTTACCTCGAAGGAAATTCCCTTTATAGCCTTTATCATGCCATAATTGACTTCAAGGTCCTTTATTTCAAGCATTGCCATAAAAATTCCCTCCTTATTCGCCTAAATATGCGGTAACAACTCGTGGGTCCTTAAGCACCGCGGAGGTAATTCCCTGAGTAAGCACCTGACCGAAGTTCAGCACGGTAATTTCCTCGCAGATACCGCCTACAAGCCTCATGTCGTGCTCGATAAGCAGGATTGTCATGTCGAATTTGTCCCTTACAAAGCGGATCGTTTCCATCAGCTCTTCCGTTTCGTTAGGGTTCATGCCTGCGGCAGGCTCGTCGAGCAGCAGCAGCTTGGGGTCGGTGGCAAGGGCTCTGGCAATTTCCAGCTTTCTCTGCTTGCCGTAAGGCAGATTTGCGGCGATTACGTTGGCTTCCTCCGCAAGACCCATAACCTCCAGCAGCTCCATCGCTTTCTGCTGCATTTCCTTTTCCACCCTGAAATACTGCGGCAGACGGAGAACCCCCGCAATAGTCGGGTATTTATGATGATTGTGCAGTCCGACCTTAACGTTGTCGATTACCGACAGCTCCTTGAAAAGGCGGATATTCTGGAAGGTGCGGGCAATTCCCGCTCTGTTTATTTCGATTGTGTTAAGTCCCATCAGGTTTTTGCCGTCAAGGAGTATTATTCCCTTATCGGCTCTGTAAACGCCTGTAAGCAGGTTGAAAACCGTGGTTTTGCCTGCGCCGTTAGGTCCGATAAGACCGTAAAGCTGACCTTTCTTGATAGTCATGCTGAAATCATTTACCGCCTTAAGTCCGCCGAAGGAAATACTTAAGTTTGATACTTCAAGCATATTGCTCATACCGCTGTTTCCTCCTTTTTCCTGCCGAACTTTTCTTTAAGCTTAGCCTTTGCGACCGCTCTGTACTCCTTCATCTTAGGACTCCAGTTGTACAGCATTACGATGATAAGCACGATTGCGTACACAAGCATACGGTAATCGCTGAGGAATCGCAGCTTCTCGGGGAGAATGTACAGGATAATCGTTGCGATAATCGAACCTCTGATGTTGCCGATACCACCCAGTACAACGTAAACCAGAATCATTATCGAGGCGTTGTAGTTGAACTTATCGCCCGTTGCGGTAAGGGTTGCGAAGTTGTGGGAGTAGAGAGCGCCTGCCGCGCCTGCGAATGCGGCGGAAATTGTGAATACCATAAGCTTGTACTTGGTAATGTTGATACCAATGGATTCGGCGGCGATTCTGTTGTCGCGGATTGCCATAATCGCGCGTCCGTCACGGGAATTTATCAGGTTCAGCACTACGAACAGCGTAATCAGAACCAGCACGACGCCGATTATGAAGTTGCTGTCGTTAGGCGTACCCGAAATGCCCTGAGCGCCTTTGATGATTATCATTCCGTCCTCGGAAAGACCAAGCTCGGTGGAGCTTTTAAGAGAGAAGTGGAAGCCTGCGCTGTCAACGCCGAGGTTGATAACGTTGCAGAAATTCTTGATGATTTCGCCGAATGCAAGGGTTACAATCGCAAGGTAGTCGCCTTTCAGTCGGAGAACAGGAATACCGATAAGCACGCCGAAGATTGCCGCGCAGACAGCGCCGATTACGATGGCAATGCCGAATCTCAGCGGCGCAAGGGTAATCGTGTCAGCCATGCACTTTGAGAAAATCGCGCTTGTGTATGCGCCAACGCACATGAAGCCTGCGTGTCCCAGGCTCAGCTCGCCTAAAATTCCGACAACAAGGTTGAGGGAAACCGCCATTATAATATAGATACACAGCGGAACAAGGAAGCCGTTCATCGAGCTTGACAGGCTGCCCGTCGCCTGGAGTATGTACATGATTACCGCAAGAACAATTACAATGCCGTAGGTTATGAAATTGCTGCGGGTCGTTTTTGAAATACGAGAAGTTTTCATTTCGGCAGCACCTCCTTAAACCTTTTCCTGAACGTTCTTGCCAAGGATACCTGTCGGCTTTACCAGAAGAACAATTACAAGAATCGCAAATACGATAGCGTCGGCAAGCTGCGAGGAAATGTATGCCTTGCCGAGAATTTCGATAACGCCGATAAGCAGGCCGCCTATCATTGCGCCGGGAATTGAACCGATACCGCCGAATACGGCTGCAACGAACGCCTTGATACCGGGCATTGCGCCTGCGTACGGAGTAAGGTTAGGGTACGCGGAGCACATAAGCGCGCCCGCAACGGCTGCCAGCGCTGAACCGATTGCGAATGTAAGCGCGATAGTTCCGTTTACGTTGATGCCCATTAGCTGAGCGGCGCCCTTGTCCTCGGAAACCGCCTGCATAGCCTGTCCCGCTTTTGTCTTGCTGACGAAGAGGGTCAAGCCGACCATGATTACAACGCAGACGATAATTGTTACGACCGCCTCGCCTGTGATGGTGAGCTGACCGTCGAAGAGCTTGATTGCTTCAAGGGAAACAACGGAGCTGAAGGACTTTGTGTCCGCGCCGAAAATAAGCAGCGCCAGATTTTGCAGCAGATAGCTTACGCCGATTGCCGTAATAAGAACAGCAAGGGAGGAGGAAGCGTTTCTCAGCGGCCGATAAGCCACCTTTTCAATGACAAGACCGAGAACGGTACATAACACCATTGAAATGAGGATAGACAGCAGCGTCGGGATATTGAACTGGTTCATGCAGTTGAATATGACGTATGCGCCTACCATAATAATATCGCCGTGGGCGAAGTTCAGCATTTTAGCAATGCCGTAAACCATTGTGTAACCGAGGGCGATGATAGCGTAAACGCTGCCAAGGCTCAGTCCGTTGATCAGGTAGTTTAAAAAGGTCATAGCTTTTTTCCTTCCTTGTTGGATTTTTTGGGGAAAGGGTTATAAATAACCGCTGATAAACCGATAGGGGACTATCAGCTTATCAGAGATTGTTTATCTTTGAGTAATATATCGCCGCATATAGCCTTGCGGTATAAAAAGTTTTGCTCAAGCTTTTTCAAAAGCTTGTGGGTTCTTAGGGCAAAGCCCTAAGTCGACTTCGCAGAAGTCGAAATTCACCGCTTTACCGCGCTGCCATAAACAACCACGCAACCGCCGACACGATAATTGTTCAAAATTCCGTGCCGGCGGTATTTAAAGCGGGTTGGTTAAATTTTCGCCAAGGCGAAATTACATAGCAGCGTAAGTACCTGTTACCGTACCGTCTTCTGCTGTTGTGGTTACAATCTTAACAGCCTTAGGAGCCTTTGAAGGTTCGCCGTCGGCAGACCATGTCATGCCTGAACCTGTAAGACCGTCAACTGTGATTTCTGTCATAGCAGCCTTGAGAGCGTCGCCCATTTCGCTTACAGACATATCAGCTGTGATGTTAGCCTTTTCAGCAGCAGCCTTGATGATGTATAAAGCGTCATAAGCGTCAGCGGCGAACTGGATAGGCGTATCGCCGTAAGCTTCCTTGTATGCGTTTACGAAGTTTACTGTCATTTCGTCTGTTGCGTCAGCAGCGAACGGAGTTAAAAGCATAACGCCTTCTGTAAGAGAAAGGTCGAAGTTTGCAACGTCAAGCAGACCGTCTAAACCGTCGCAGCCGAAGAAGCTTGGCTTGTAGCCCAGCTTGTCAGCCTGCTGGAGGATAAGGGAAGCTTCCTGATAGTAGATAGGAAGGAATACCAGGTCAGCGCCTGCGTCCTTAGCCTTTGTGATCTGAACTGTGAAGTCGGACTTGGATTCGCTTGTGAAAGACTCAGCGGAAACAATTTCAAACGGCTGGTTTTCAGCTTCGGCAGCGAACTTTTCGTAAATACCTGTTGAGTAAACATCGGAGCTGTCGTAAATTACAGCAACCTTTTCAGCAAGCTTGTTTTCGCCGATGTACTGAGCGGAAGCAATACCCTGGTTAGGGTCTGAGAAGCAAACTCTGAACGCGTTGTCGTACTTGATCGACTCAACGGCAGAGCCTGACGGTGTAAGCTGGAACATATTGTCCTTATGGGTTTCCTCGACAACAGCCTGGCAAGGTGTCGATGTAACTGTACCCATTAAGATTTCCATACCCCAGTCCTTTAAGGAGTTGTATGCGTTTACTGATTTTTCAGCGTCATGCACGTCGTCCTCGAACTTGAATTCAACCTGCATACCGTTGATGCCGCCTGCTGCGTTGATTTCCTTAACTGCAAGCTCGGCTGCGTTCTTAACCGCAAGACCGTAAACGGCAGCGCCGCCTGTTACAGGGCCGATACCGCCAATTTTGAGCACGCCGCCTGCTGCGTCGTTGTTTGTATCAGCAACTGCATCGTTGTTTGCAGCTGTTGTTGTTGCAGCGTCACTGCCGCCGCATCCTGTAAATGCCATAGCAGCCATAGCAGCTGTTAAAGCAAGAGCGGCTGTTCTCTTGAATAACTTCTTCATTTTGATGACCTCTTTCCTTGATACTCTTTTCTTACGGAGCGTTTTCTCCGCAGTTCAAACTTATCTCCTCGCATATAATTTTGAATTTTTTATATTTCTTATATGCATATTCATATAATAAACTGCAAAACGCTTTTTGTCAAGAATAAAAAATTACAACTTCGCACGCCGCTTTTTTCATTCTACTGTATGAAATTGACAAAAAATTCCCGATTTTACGGTAGCACAGACGCATTTATGAAATTTCGCCGTGCTCAAACTTTCATAATCAACTGTTTTTTACAACCTTCGCCGCATAAATTTCGCAGGTTGCCGCATTCATTGTCACCACATAATAGTCGCCGTTCAGGTAGGTGAACGTCAGGTCGCACAAGCGCACATCGCTGCCGAAATCCTCCGGCAGGTAGGTTTCGCCGTCAATTCCCACAAACTCCTCGTACGGCGCGTACAGCCTGTACTCGGGGGTTTCGTCAACAAAGTAGGTGGTATCGTCAATCAGCAGCAAAAGCGCCACCGTCTGGCATATCTCCACGCTCATAAGTCCCTTTTTAATAAGTATCTGGTTAAGTCCGTAGGTCTGAATCGGCTTTGCGTCAACCTTTCCCGTGTAGTATTCGTAAACGCTGCCGCCAAATTTCATGCGGACAAAGGGCTCGGCGCTTTCGCCGCTGTTAATGCAGGCGTAAAGGTCGGATTCAAATCGCAGGTATTCATTGCCCAAGCGGTCGAAAAAGGTTATCGCCTCCGCAACGGCGGTGTAGTCGGGGTTATTCCGCTGCCACTTCTTGAACGCCTTTTGCTCCTTTTCAAGCTGCTTGTCGCTGACCTTGGTGAACTTCATGCCGTTGAACTGCTCGATAAGCCCGTTTACATAGTCCTCGTTTATGAAAAGCACCGTATCGTCCTGGTAATATTTGCTCAGTGTAACGGATTCGGGAGTGTAGGCAGCCGTCAGAATATCGGCGGGATTAAGGTCGGGGCTGTATGTTTTCGGACCCGACTGGGTGGTCTGGGCAGGGGTCGTGGTTGTCGCCGCAGCTGTTGCCTCGGTGGCAGGAACGGCAGTAACCGTTTCCGGTACTGTTTCGGTGGCGGAGGTTTCCGCGGCGGCAGTTGTGACCGTGGTTGTCACAGTCGTGGTTGTTGCAGCGGCGGACGAGTCTGCCGAGGTCGCTGCGGAGGTCTGCCGCTCGGAAACTGACGAGGTGATTTCCGGCTCGCTTACAGGCTCGGAAACGGTTATGTCCGCGGCGGATGAGTCCTGCTGAACAGCGTCCCCCGCGCAGCCGGTAAACGCCATTACCAGCGCCGTCAGCAGCGCGATTATATAAAATCTGATTTTGGACATCAGTACTCCTTTTGCAAAATCCATAGTGTATATTACATTGTAACACAAAACAATGATTATTTCAATTAAAATTTGATTAAAATTACAAAAGTTCAGAAAAAATTAAGACAGCCCGCAGGAACGGGCTGCCAGACTGTCGAAAAAGTCAAATATAAAGTTTAGGTCAAGCCTTTTCAAAGGCTTGCAGGTTCTTAGGGCAGCGCCCTAAGT
>CAKSIR010000117.1 GCA_934462775.1 uncultured Ruminiclostridium sp. | reverse complement strand
CCTTTGAAAAGGCTTGACCTAAACTTTAAATTTGACTTTTTCGACACACTGAGTCGCTCGCTGAAAAGGCGGGCGATTTTTTTCGTTAAGTCCCTTTTCTTGTCCAATCACTATAAATTTATTTATTTATGTGTTTTTCCCTAAATTTTTCCGCTCAATTTATTCAGATTTTTCACTGTTTTTCCTTGATTATCAGCCTTTTTTATGGTAAAATTGTATTAAGTATTGAAATATGTAAATGGAAATGGGGATGTATATGAATTCCTTTGCTGAAATGTTTGAATTGGTAAAGAAAAGACTGCGCGAAGTGGAAAATCTGCCCGACGCTGCAATGAATCTTTGGATTAACCCGATAAAGCCCGTGAAAATCAACAACAACAAGGTCATTCTTGCCGTCAGCAGCGAATACTGCAAGCAGATTCTTGAGGGAAATTACCGCACAAGGCTCCAGAATCACTTCAGGGAGATTCTCGGTTTTGACGTTGAAATAGAGTTTATCGTGGAGGGAAGCGCCGACAGCAAGGCTTCCTCAGCCAACAGCAGCATTGACCCCATTATCGAGCTGCAGGACGACGTTGTCATGAAGGAAAAGCTGGAATCAACCGTTGCAAACAGCAACTACAAGCACACCTTCGACACGTTCATTGTAGGCGAAAGCAACCGCCTTGCCTACGTTGCCTGCAAATCCGCGGCAGAGGGAAAGGGCGCTAACTACAACCCGCTGTTCATCTACTCCGAGCCTGGTCTTGGAAAAACCCACCTGCTTTCGGCAGTCAAGAACGAGATACTCCGCAGAAACCCCACCGCAAACGTTATCTACGTTGCAGCCGAAACCTTTGTTTCGGAATTTGTAAACGCAATCAGAATAAATCAGACTGAGGCTTTCAAGAGAAAGTACAGAAGCGCAGACGTGCTGTTAGTGGACGACGTGCAGTTCTTTTCCGGCAAAACCGAGTCGCAGGCTGAGCTGTTCCACACGTTCAACGAGCTGCACAGCAACGGAAAGCAGATTATCCTTACATCAGATAGACCGCCAAAGGAAATCAACGACATCGAGGACCGACTGCTGTCAAGATTTGAATGGGGACTTCTTGCCGACATCGGCGCTCCTGAGTTTGAAACAAGACTTGCGATTATCAAGCGCAAGGCTGAGCTGCTTGGGCTGAACATTCCCAACAACGTCATGGAATACATGGCGGACAAGCTGAAAAACAACATAAGACAGCTTGAGGGCGCAATTGTGAAAATGAACGCGCTGTGCCTTGTTACCGAGGGCTCGCCCACGATAGTAATGGCGCAGAACGTTATCAGAGATATACTCACCGACCAGCAGCCTGTTCCCGTTACCGTGGAAAAGGTCATAAACGAGGTCGCGCACATTTACAACGTAACCGCCGAGGAAATCCGTTCCTCCAAGCGTTCCGCCGAAATCAGCACCGCAAGACAGGTTGCGATTTACGTTGTACATAAGGTCACAGGCCTTTCCTACACCGCAATAGGTCAGGAATTCGGCGGCCGCGACCATTCCACCATCGTTTACGCGATAAACAAGGTGAAGTCCATTATCAAAAAGGACAACTCCTACCGCGCAACCATCGACGACCTTGTAAAGAATATCGGAAACGCACAGGGAAAGTGAAATTGAAAGGCTATACAGATGAAATTTACCGCAGAAAAGAATAAACTCTCCGACGCAATTGTCAACGCCGCAAAGGCAAGCGCAGGAAAATCGCCAAACCCTGCGCTGGAGGGAATACTTGTAAATCTCAAGGACGATATTATTACCGTTACGGGCTACGATTTAGAGATGGGCATAAAGTCAATGATTCCCGTTACAGAAGCCTTTGAGGAGGGCGAAATAGTTCTCAACGCAAAGGTTTTCGGCGAAATGGTAAGAAAAATGCCGTCAGGCGCGCCGGTTCTGGTTGAAACAATCGATGAAACAAACGTCCGCGTAAAGTCGGGAACAGTCGAGTTCAGCTTAGTCGGCATTTCGGGTCAGGAGTACCCCAACGTTACCGAGCTTAGCAACGACGTCAGCTTCACAATCAAGGAAAACGTACTGAAATCAATGATAAGACAGACCGCCTACGCAATTGCCACCAACGAGCTTAAGCCTTCCTATATGGGCAGCAAGTTCGACATTGTGGACAACGTGCTGAACGTGGTTTCAATAGACGGCATGAGAATCGCAAGACGCGTTGAGCCAATGATGCACGAGGATTTATCGTTCATTGCGCCTGCAAAGACGCTGAACGAGCTTTTGCGTATCCTGTCGGACGAAAACACCGAAACTGACGTGCTTATCTCAATCGACCGCAACCAGATCTGCGTGCAGAAAAACGACTACATGATTCTGTCAAGACTGCTTGAGGGTTCGTTTATAGACTACATGAAGGTCATGTCCGCGCCCTATCAGCAGGAGGTAATCGTGAACGTAAGGGAGTTTGCGGAGTCGCTGGACAGAACGCTGCTGCTTGTAAGCGACCGATTCAAGAACCCTGTAATGTGTACGTTTAGTAATAACAAGGTTGAAATTAACTGTAAGACTAATATCGGTAAGATAAACGATGAAATTCCCGTAAAGTACAGCGGAGAAACGTTCACGATTGCATTTAACGCGAAGTTTATGATAGACGCGCTGAAGAACTCGGAGTGCGACGAGGTAAAGATGCTGTTCTCAGGACCTCTTGCGCCGATAAAGATTGTACCGCTTGGCGAGGAGAACTTCACGTTCCTGGTGCTGCCGATCAGACAGAAAGCGTAAGCAAAAACATTTCGCCTTTGCCAAAGCATAAAAAGTTTTGCTCAAGCTTTTTCAAAAGCTTGCAGGTTCTTAGGACAGAGTCCTAAGCCGACTTCCGCAGAAGTCGGAATACCTTAACGCAAAAGCGGATTTCTTTGGTTCTTTCTTTTTCGAGAGAAAAGAAAGAACGAGTGCGTGCGCCGCACCGACAATTCCTCAAAAACATACCGGTGGTATGTTTTTGACGGTACTATTTATTCCCGAAAGGACACACAAATGGAAATAATCGAAATCAAGCCACCGTTCATCAAGCTTGAACAGCTTCTTAAGTTTGCCAACATCATTGAAACGGGCGGTCAGGCAAAGTTGGCTATTCAGGACGGAATCGTCAGCGTAAACGGCGAGGTCTGCACAATGCGCGGCAAAAAAATCGTCGAGGGCGACCGAATAACCGTCGAGGGCATTGACGAGGAATTTGAAGTGCAGTTCGCTGAATAAGAGGGGTCAGGAATACTGTGGGGCGCTTGGAGAAAGCGCCCTGTGTAGTTTAGGGGAGTTCGGCTTGGGAGCGCGAACTGAAGGCGCGAACAAGCACGTCAAAAGACGTGCCACCGGCACGTTTTTTGAGGATGTGCCGTGTAAGTCACAACGTTGCAGGGGAGCTTTTTTTCTTGAAAAAAACTCCCCCGCACCCCCTGCAAAACTTGGTACTATTGCGCAAGCAATAGTACATAGCTTTTGCGTTAAGAATTCCGCTCTCTGCGGAGAGCGGCTTAGGGCGTTGCCCTAAGAACCTACCACCTTTTGAAAAAGGTGGACGAAAACTTTTAGTTCCTTGGCAAAGGCAAAATGTTTATGGAGGAGGTGAGCCAAATGATTTTGAAGTCCCTGTACGTCAAAAATTTCCGCAACATCAATGAGGCTCAATTCTCCTTTCACCCCTCCGTCAACATCTTTACAGGCAACAACGCTCAAGGCAAAACCAACCTTATGGAGGCAATCTCCCTCTGCCTTGGCGGCAGCTTCCGCCCCTCTAAATCCCTTGAATATATACCCATAGGCAAAACAGACGAAAAAACTACAATGCGTTTAAATTTCGTCTTTGACGCGTACCCCGAAAAGGAAAACGTAATCGAATACGAACAGCTCGGTAGCAGCGTAAAAATCACCTTAAACAAGCTCACCTTGAAAAATGCAGCCGAATTATACGGAAAGTTAAGGTACGTTGTGTTTGTTCCTGAGGATTTGTTCATAGTAAAGGGAAACCCTGAACAAAGACGAGCCTACATCGACAGCGTTGCCGACATGATGAACAAAATCCACCACGCTAAGCTGGCAGAATACAACAAAGCCCTCCGCCAGAAAAACAACCTCCTGACCAAGCTGCCGCCCGTTCCGACCGACTATGACAAGGCGATGATTTCGACATGGAACGAAAGCCTCGCCCGATTAGGCGTCAACGTCATGTACGGACGGCTGAAGCATTTCATTACTTTGCGTGAATATCTCTATGAAATATACTCAAAGTTAAACCAAAACAACGAAAACCTCACCGCCGAATACTTCAGTACCGTCATGAACGGCTGGGATTTCGACTTCTCCGACACTGACGGACTGTGCAGAAGATACCTTGACGAGCTGGAAAACAGCCTGCCCAAAGAGCTGATTTTTCGCTACACCGTCACAGGCGCTCACCGCGACGACCTGATTTTCTCCATAAACGGAATGAACAGCCGCGACTACGCGTCACAGGGACAGGTCCGCAGCATCGCCCTTGCGCTGAAGCTTGCCGAGGCGGAAATGATACGCGACAGGACGGGGGACTGCCCCGTGGTAATTCTTGACGACGTGCTGAGCGAGCTTGACGAATACCGCCGCAATTTCGTCATGAACAACATAAACAGCGAGCAGGTGTTCATAACAGGCTGTAATGTGAACGACATGAGGGGATTTTCATCGGGAAAAATGTGGCGCGTTGAGGACGGCAGGTTTACCGAAAGTAAATAAGCAAAAGTAATTACTGTCAGTATAGAAAGGAACGCTATGTATATTCATCTCGGAGCGGACGTTACCGTTGACAGCCGCGAAATAATCGGCATTTTCGACCTCGAAAAGACCTCGGTGCAGAAGTCGGTGAACGAATATCTCTCCGCCTGTCAGAAAAGCGGGAAGATATATTATGTGTCGCTGGATATGCCGAAAAGCTTCGTTGTGTGCGAAAATTCGGTGTACGTTTCCAACGTTTCCGCAAGCACCTTGCGAAAGCGGTGCAAACAGGTGAAAAAAGGCGTATTTTTGTGATAAAACCCCGAAATTTTAGGTCAAAAACCTTGAAAAATCTGGGGTTTTATGCTATAATAAGGGCATACTATTATATAATATATGACGCATAACGTTCAGCAATATCAAAAAAGGAAAAGTGAAAATGGACGAGAACACAAAAGTAACACACGAATACGGAGCGGGGGACATTCAAATCCTTGAGGGACTTGAAGCGGTAAGAAAGCGCCCCGGTATGTATATTGGCTCAACAGGCCCCAGCGGACTTCATCACCTTGTGTATGAAATCGTTGACAACGCAATCGACGAGGCGTTAGCGGGCTACTGCACCGAAATTGACGTGCGTATCCTCCCCGGCGATGTAATACAGGTAACGGATAACGGCAGAGGAATCCCGACAGGAATCCACCCAAAGGAGGGCATTTCAGCCGCAACCGTTGTATATACCATTCTCCACGCAGGCGGAAAGTTCGGCGGCGGCGGATACAAGGTATCGGGCGGTCTGCACGGCGTTGGTGCGTCGGTTGTAAACGCGCTGTCCGAGTGGCTCGAGTTAGAGGTCTATGACGGAAAGAACGTTCATTATCAGAAGTTCCGTCGCGGTCATTACGATGAACAGCTTAAAATCATCGGCACAACGGACAAGACAGGCACAAGAGTACGCTTTAAGCCCGACGGAACTATTTTCCACGACACCCACTTCGATTACGGCACGCTGCTTACAAGACTGCGGGAACAGGCGTTTCTGAACGGCGGCATCAAGATAATTTTCTCCGACCTCCGCGATGAGAACAACGAGGTAACGGAAACCCTCAAGTATGACGGCGGCATTTCAAGCTACGTTGAGTGGCTGCAAAACGAGCGCGGCGCCGAGGTGCTGCACCCCGATATTATCTATCTGAACGGTATGGCTGACAATGTGACGGTGGAGGCTGCGTTCCAGTACAACACCGATTTCAACAGCGAGGCTATCCGCTCCTTCGCCAACAATATCCATACAATTGACGGCGGTACTCACGAAATGGCGTTCAAGAGAGCGCTCAGCAAGGTTGTAAACGACTTTGTAAAGGCGTACCTTGAGGAGCAGCAGTCAAAGCAGAAGCAGAAGAAAACCAAGTCCGCCAAGAAGAACGACGAGGACAAAAAGGAGTTCGTTGCTCTCAGCGGCGAGGCTATCCGCGAGGCAATCAACGCGGTGGTTTCCGTAAAGCTGCCCGAATGCGAGTTCGAGGGACAGACAAAGGGCAAGCTGGGCAACCCCGAGGTAGGACCTATCGTTTACAAGATTGTCGTTGAGAAGCTGACCTATTACTTTGAGGAACACCCCGACACCGCTCAGATAATCATTACAAAGGCGATAAATTCACAGGCTGCCCGCGACGCTGCCAAAAAGGCGATGGAAGCCAAGAGAAAGAGCGCGTCCGACGGCGCGGGACTGCCGGGCAAGCTGGCTGACTGCTATGAAAAGGACACAAAGCTTACCGAAATCTATATTGTCGAGGGCGACTCTGCGGGCGGCTCTGCAAAGCAGGGCAGAAACAGCAGATACCAGGCAATTCTCCCGCTGTGGGGAAAAATGCTGAACGTTGAAAAGGCGAGAGCCGACAAGGTTTACAGCAACGAGAAGCTTGTGCCTGTTGTAAAGGCGCTTGGCACGGGAATCAGCGAGGATTTCGACCTTTCAAAGCTCAGATACGGACGAGTTATTATCATGGCCGATGCCGATGTTGACGGCTCCCATATCAGGGCGCTGCTGCTGACGTTTTTCTTCAGATTCATGCGTCCGCTTATCGAGGAGGGACACGTTTACCTTGCGCAGCCGCCGCTGTTCAAGGTGTTCAGAGGCAAGCAGGTGAGATACGCGTTCAGCGACGAGGAACGCGACGCATACACCGCGGAGCTTGCGGGAGAGAACAACGCAAAGGTCGAGGTACAGCGCTACAAAGGTCTTGGTGAGATGGATCCCGACCAGCTTTGGGAAACCACAATGGACCCTGAGCGGAGAACCATGATACAGGTAACGCTTGAGGACGCGGCGAAGGCTGACCAGATATTCTCCATACTGATGGGCGACAAGGTCGAGCCGAGAAGAGAGTTTATCGAGCAGAACGCGAAGTACGTTGAAAACTTAGATATATAAGGCGCAGGCGGCGCATTACACCGATAATTACTCAAAAACATACTCTGTCGAAAAAGCCAAATTATAAAGTTTTTGTCCACTTTTTTCAAAAAGTGGCAGGTTCTTAGGGCAGCGCCCTAAGCCGCAATCCGCAGATTGCGGAACTCTTATACAAAGCTATGTACTATTGCTTGCGCAATAGTACCAAGTTTTGCAGGGGACTGGGG
>CAKSIR010000116.1 GCA_934462775.1 uncultured Ruminiclostridium sp. | reverse complement strand
ATATAAACGAGCATCCTTCACACAACCGTTTGTTATTTCTTGTATATACTTACATAAATGAATATTACTTTTTTATGAGGTTATTATATCGCAAATCAAATCGCCGTAAGGCGATACGGCGAAAGCCGTCATTTGCCGACAGGCAAATGGATTTGCGCTGCAATGTTCTCAGATTAGCTGCGAAGCAGCGTAACCGCATGAAATGCGGTAAAATCAGTGGAACTGATTTTTTATCTGAGGTTATTATATCATAGCTTCCTTTTTTTTTCAATATTTTTTCACCGCAAAAATGTCCAAAATTTATTGATAACATCCGTATTTTTTGGTGTCAAATTATAATATTCATTAACAATTTGCATCTATGTACAACATTTAGTATGTTGATGTTTACAAAATGCTACATTTGCTTTTGTGCAAATTGCCAATAAGGATTTGCCTGCTTTTTGTAAATTTGCGTCAATATTGCTTTTAATCGCGTTTCGTGCTATAATAATTTCGGTATAAATGCCCTTGTCACAGCTCTTCGGACGAATGCTTTTTCCTGTAGCGCAGGTACATTATGACGAAAACCAGCGCCGCCGCTGCAAGTATTCCCGACTCAATCAGCACGATAAGCAGGCTGTTTTCGGTGCTGTCCGGCGCCTTTACGGTAAGGCTGCAAACGGATTTTTTCTCCGAGCCGTTAAGGCTGAGGAGGATGTCGGCTGTTCCCGTTTTTCTGGCGGTCACCGTTCCGTCCTGACCTACCGAGGCAATGGAAGGATTGGAGCTTTCAAAAACTACCGACGTAACGGTTGACGCGGCAGGCGAGTATGAATATTTCAGCAGGCTCGTTTCTCCCGGCTTCAGCTCAAGCGCCTTTGAATCCAGCTCAAACGTCTGTATATCGAACATACTCTCTATTTTTTTGTAGCCGTCCTCGGCGAAAAGCTGTCCGTCCTTTATGAGGAAAAACAGGTGCGCGGAATCGGTTATTTCGATTTCGGAGGAATAGGCGGAAACGCCGTCGTCAGCGGTTACGGTGTATGTTCCTTTTGCAAGAGAGCCGAAGGAAAACGCTCCTGTCGTGTCGGCAACCGCCGTGCCGCGGCGGCCGCTGAGAGAAATTCTTACGCCTGCGGCAGGCGCGCCGCTTTGCATATAGATACTGCCCGTAAGGCTGAGGTTGTTTACAATCAGCGCTTTTACCGTTACCGCAGCGGTTTTGGATACCGCCGTGCCGCTTACGGACGCGGTTATTACCGCCTGTCCCGCTCCTACGGCGGTTATTGTGCCGTTTGCGTCAACGGCTGCCACCGCGGCGTTGTCGGAGGTAAAAACAACGGTTCCATCCGCTCCCGCAGGAACGATTGCCGCAGTAAGCTGCGCTGTTTCTCCCTCGGTAAGGGTCAGGGCTTCGGCGCTCAGCTCGATTCCCTCTGCGGCGATTATCTGAACGGGACGCGCGGATACGGTCACGTTTACTGTGTCGAATACGCCTGTCGCGTCGTCGATTACGGTGATTATGGCTGTTCCCGCGCCGTTGGCGGTAACAAGACCGTTCTGGTCGGAGCGCGCAACGTTTATGTTGGTGCTGTAAATTCTGAGAGCGGAATCTGCGGTTGGGTTTCTGAAATCAACCGTCAGCGCGTATGTATCTCCCTCGGTCATGGTCAGGTTATGAACGTTGAAGCTTACCGACGTGGGAGCGGCGGTGGTTGTCGCTGCAGTCGCCGTTGTGGTGGTTGTGACTGTTGTTTCGGTTTCGGGCGGGTCTGTTTCGGGCGTATCGGGTTCGGGATCCTCGGACAGCTCGGGCTGAGCGGTAATTTCCTCCGGCTCGGTATGGGGAGCAACCGTATCGTCGGATTCCTCCAAGGCCGTTTCCGCAGACGTTTCCGCAGATGTATCCGCAGGCGGCTCGGCGTAAACCGTAACGGCAGCGGTAAGGCTCAGGGCGGCTGCCGCAAATAACGAAATTAACTTTCTCAACATATAAAATATCCTTTCTCGGAGGTGAATATAATGGCGAAAATTCTTTACTGCGCGTCAATGGCGTCACATATTGAGAATTTCCATAAGCCTTACATTGCCGAATATAAACGGCGGGGCTTCGAGGTTCACACCTGCTCGACAGGTGTGGCGCGGTGCGGCGGCGCGGCCGTAAGCTACGACCTGCCGTTTGTCAAAAAAGTATATTCACCGAAAAATTTTGTTACGATTATCAAGCTTGCGAGAATTATACGCAGGGAAAAGTACGATTACATAATGACCCAGGCGTCCCTTGCGGGAATTATCGGCAGAGCCGCCGCAGTGCTGTCCTTCAGAAAGCTGCGGATTGTGCATACCTGCCACGGCTATCTGTTCAACGACGACGGCAGCAGGCGCTCAAGGTTCATGATTTTCTGCGAAAAGCTTTTCAGGAGAAAAACTGACCTGCTCGCCGTAATGAACAGCGACGACATGGCGATTGCGGAAAAGTACCGCCTCGGAAAGTCGATACGCTTTATTAACGGAATGGGAATCGACAGTGGAATGTTCCCACCGCTGTCAAAGGAGCAGTGCGCTCAGACAAGAGCCGATATGGGCATTGAAAAGGACGCGTTCGTTTTCATAAACGTTGCGGAGTTTTCCGCCCGAAAAAATCAGCGGCTGCTGATAAGCGCCCTTGCAAAGATGAAAAACGACGCCGTGCTTATTTTAGCGGGAGAGGGGGAGCTGCTGCATTCCTGCATGGAGCTTGCCGAAGCCCTCGGAGTAAGCGGCAGAATATTTTTCGTCCATTACAGCTGCAGCGTAAACGCGCTGTTAAGGCTGTCCGACTGCTTTGTTGCCGCAAGCAGGTTCGAGGGGCTGCCTTTCTGCATTATGGAGGCGCTGTACTGCGGTCTGCCTGTCGCAGCGTCGGACGTAAAGGGTCACAGGGACCTGATAAACGGGGAGAACGGCGTGCTGTTCCCGTCGGATAACGCCGATTCCCTTGCGGAGGTCATGGACAGGTTCGCTGAAGATAAGCGGCTCTGCGCTGAAAAATCGGGAAAGGGGCTTGACGAAAAGTACCTGCTGAGCCGCTGCCTGCCCGAAAATATGGAGCTTTTCGGCATTTAGCCGCGTTTATATAATATCACCGAGAAACAAATCTGTCAATAAGCCATTGCCTGTCTGTCAATTCCGCGCCTGCCTCAAGGGGCGCGGAAGTCGGATTGACCGCCCGCCGCGCCTCTGCCGCAATTCTGCGCAGGGCGTTTTTTATTATGTAATCTTTGTTGCAATTGCCTCGCGTTTGTGCTATACTTGATAATGTATAATTGTATCAAAATTTAAAAACAGGAAAGTAGTATGAACAACAATAAACCCAATCCCAAAAAGAATTTCGACCCCAAAAGGTCTTACAAAAAGGACGGCTTCCGACCAAGGCGCAGCTTTGAGCCTGAAAAGGAACAGCCTGCCGACGAAAGCGACAGCCCGAAGGAGCAGGTCATTTTCGGCAGAAACGCCGTTATGGAGGCGATTCTCGCCGAAAAGGCAATCGACACCGTTTACGTTCAGAAAGGCGCAACAGGTCTTGGCAAGCTTATAAACGCCGCAAAGGAGCTGGGCGCGGTGGTAAAGGAAACAGGCGAGGACAGGCTTGACGCAATGTGCAGCGGAAAGCACGGCGGCGTCTGCGCGGTAATGGCGGCGGCGGAGTACGCGTCTGTCGAGGACATTCTTGCAGTTTCAAAGGCAAAAGGCACTCCCCCGTTCATAATCATCGCCGACGAAATTCAGGACCCCCACAACCTCGGCGCAATAATCAGAACCGCCGAAGCGGCGGGCGCAGACGGTGTGATTATTCCAAAAAGACGGAGCGCAGGTCTTACCGCCACGGTTTTCAAGACCTCCGCAGGAGCTGCAAGCTGGCTCAAGGTGGCGCGCGTGCCGAATTTGGTTGACGCCATAAAGCAGCTTAAAAAGGAAAATATATGGGTTTACGGCGCAGAAGCGGACGGAACTCCCGTTCATAAGGCAAAGCTTGACGGAGCGGTAGCCCTGGTGATCGGCTCCGAGGGACAGGGTCTTGGCAGACTGGTCCGCGAAAGCTGCGACATGATACTTTCAATAGATATGTTCGGCAGGGTAAATTCCCTTAACGCGTCGGTCAGCGCGGGAATCCTAATGTACGAGGTTGTAAGATACCGCAGATAATCGGGGGTAAAAATGGCAGATAAATTTTCACTTGATGATATTTTGGCAGAGGTTGACAGAAAAAAGTCAAAAAACGCAGGCGGCTCCGCTAAGGAAACCGACCTGTCCGTAACCTCAATTTTAGCGGACGAGGAAATAAGGGAAAGGCTGAACGGCGAAAGCGGCGGCGCCAATTCCTCCGCAGAAAATATGAGCGCTGCGGAAAATCCCGCTCCAAAGGAAGAAAAAAAGGAGCAAAAGCCAAGCCGCGAGGAGCGCCTTGAGGAGCCTGAATCGCCGCAAAAGAGCGTCAGCCCTGACAAAAAGCAGTCCGAGCAGCCAAAGGAGCAGGAAAGCTCCGAGGAAAAATCGGCGGCAAAATCCGAAGAACGTTTTGAAAAGCGTTCAGAAGCTCAGCCCGAAGAAAGCAAGCCGCGGAAAAAGTCGGACAAGTTCTTCAAAAAGGCGAAAAAGGCGGAGAAAAAAGCGGAAAAGCAGGCTGAAAAGCAGGAAAGGGCGGAATCCGCCGAGGAAGATGAAAAGCCCTTCTCGCCTGCATTCTCGCCGGATTTCGACGATGACGGCGATTTTGAAATGGACGAGGCGGACGTTGACCTTGACAGTATCTTCGGCAAAAAGAAAAAGCAGCCCGAAAGCAGCGAACCTGTGCTTGTCACCGCTCCGAAAAAGAGCAGACCTGCGTCCGACGGCGCGAAAAAGGACGAAAAGCTGTTAAGCCGCGACATTGCCGCCGAGGAATCGGACGAGCAGCTTGATTCGCTGAATCCCTACGAGCTGAAAAGCAAGGCTGACGCGGATTCGATTGAAACCATTGCAGCCGCCGCCCTTTCGGGGGATACCATCGGCGTTGCGGGCAACGAGCTTAAAGCGCTTTCCAAGCGCGAAATCACCTCCGACACCAACGAAGTCACAATGGTAATAAAGGACAGGACGGAAGCAAAGTCGGAGGCTCCCGACGGCGACACCGCCGAGATTGTCCGCGAATACAAAAAAGGCGGAAACGGCGGGCTTTTTGAAGCAGCCGACAAGGAAAAGCGCTCCACTACCGCCCTTGTTGACAGCATAAACAAGAGCCTTGCCAAAAAGCGTGAGGAAAACCTTGCCGCAAGCCAGCCTATTTCCCTCACCGAAAACAGCACCGCCGAGGTAAAGACCCCCACGTTAGGGCTTAATATCGACTACGAAAAGCAGATTCTGCCCGACACGGGAACGATTCCCTCCGTTGATGAATTTGCAGTGAGCGAGGCGAAGATTCGCGAGCTGAAGCGCAAGAGAAAGCGCAAAATCAGCGAATTTGTCCTTGAGGACATCGAGGACGAGGACTATGACGACGAGGACGAGCCGCAGCCGCAGCCCGAGGAAACTGCCGATTTCGACAGCTACGACGGCGCCGAGCAGATACGCTCCGACCTTAACGAATCCCACCGCGGACTGAGGACCCGCTTTATAATCCTGCTTATTCTCTGCGCGATTGTGGGCATAGCAGCCTTTGCGGGCGATTTCGGCAGCGGGCTGAACCTTGAGCTTTTCGGCTCCAACATTCTCAACCAAAGATTTGTATCCAAGGAAAACGCAGGCTTTATCTATTTCAACCTGATTGCAGGCGTTTTAGGGCTTGCGGTTTGCAGTCCTGTTGTGCTGAACGGTTTCGGAAAGCTGTTCAGGGGAAAGGCGGACTGCGACTCTATCTGCTCCGTAACGGCGGTGCTGTCGGTTTTAGGCGCGGTAATTCACCTTGAAAATCCCGATTACCTTCAGCGCGGCAAGGCGTATCTTTACATAGCGGCAGGACTTTTCGCGCTGCTGTTCAACACTCTCGGCAAGCTGTCCATGATAGTCCGCGCAAAGCGCAATTTCGACTTTATTTCGGGCGACCACGACAAGTATTACGCCTACATAGTTGAAAACGAGCAGCAGTCTGAGGCAATCACAAAGGGCATTGTCAGCGACATTCCCGTTCTTGTCACCATGAGAAAGACCGAGTTTCTCACCGACTTCCTTAAAACAAGCTACTGCACTGACAAGGCGGACAGAATTAGCCGTTATCTGACCCCTATTTCGGTTGCGTTCGCAATAGTAGTGGGCGTAATCGCCTACTTTGTTCCAAACGGCATTGACGGCATGGAAAACAACCCATACTGGGCAATTACCGCCGCCTTAGGCACTCTTTCCGCCCTGTCGCCTTTCGCCACGATGTTCATTGTAAACCACCCTCTGGCAATGGCGTCAAAGGCGCTGTCTAAGTACAACTCAGCGGTTTTGGGCTACGGCGCGGTGGAGGAGTTCAGCGAAACCAACTGCGCCGCGGTTGACGCAAAGGTGTTTTTCCCTGTGGGCAGCATTGCCTGCACGGGCATGAAAACCTGCCACCCCGCAAACTCGGTGAACAACATAGTTATTGACCAGGCAATAATTCTTGCCGCCAGCCTTGCCATAAAGAGCGGCTCGGTAATGTCAAATATGTTCGAGAACATGATAAACAGCAAGGACGACATACTTGTGCCGATTGAGAATTGCGTATACGAGGACAACATGGGCGTAATGGGCTGGTACGGCACCAAGCGTCTTATCCTCGGCAACCGCGAGCAGATGAAGCACCACGACATCAAGGTTCCCGACATGAACAAGACCAGAAAGTACCGCAGCGACAACACCGACCTTGTTTACCTCGCGGTAGGCGGCGAGGTAGTAATAATCTTCCTCATTGAAATGACCGCCAACGCAGAGATTAAGGAAACCCTCCGCGAAATGACCGACCGCGGCATTTCACTTGCGGTTAAGACCACCGACTCGGTAGTTACAGTGGGCAAGCTTGCCGACGTGTTCGACATTTCCCCTGAGATGATAAGGATTCTCCCTTACTCCCTCCACGAGCAGTTCGAGGACTGCACAAGGTACACGCCGAGAGGTTCGGGCGCAATCTCCTGCGACAAGACCTTCACGTCCTTTGCAAAGGCGGTAGTCGGCTCAAAGAAGCTGATGAAGAGCATAAACGCAGGCTCCTGCGTTATGCTTGCGGGGCTTTTCTTCGCGGCAATGTTCGCGGTGATTTTCGCACTGTTCGTAAAGCCCGAATTCTTCAGTCCGTCGGCGATAATACTCTATAATTTCGGCTTTATGCTGCTGACAATGTTGGTACAGCGCTTTACGCGCTACTAACAAGGCTGCGCCCCGGACTGCGTCCGGCGGCAATACCGGGCTTCGCCCGGACTACAAT
>CAKSIR010000115.1 GCA_934462775.1 uncultured Ruminiclostridium sp. | reverse complement strand
GATTAAGCCTTACGAACGCACAGCCTTTTACTATGAAACAGATCAGATGGGAATTGTTCATCATTCCAACTATATACGCTGGATGGAGGAAACAAGGATAGACTTTCTGCAAAAAGCGGGTTACCCATACGATGAAATGGAAAAGGATGGGGTGCTTATTCCCGTGCTTTCTGTTTCCTGCAATTACAAATCCTCGGTCAGATTTAATGAAACAGTCATAATTAAAGCGAAAATCGAGGAATTCAACGGTTTCAAAATGAAAATTTCATATCAGATTATTGATAAGGAAAGCGGTATACTCCGTTCAACAGGAGAATCCATTCACTGCTTTCTTACAAAAGAGCTTAAGCCTGTCCGTGCCGCGAAAGGCTCAAAGATTTTCGAGGTGTTTAATAACGCATTAGGTCAGGATATATACGAATAAACAAATCCCCGCGCCGATTTTGTTCAGCGCGGGGATTTTTATGAAGATTAGATAGAAGCTTACGGATTCTGCATTTTTTCGCGATATGGTTCAAGATAGGATTCAATTGCGTTATAGTTTGTATCTCTCAGCTGAGTATATGACGCGTCATTATACATCGGTCCGTCAAGAACAGAGTTTTCATTGCCTATAAGCAGCGCGGACATATCATCGCTGAAGCCTGTTGCAAAGTCGAATACGAAGCTCATTTTTTCAGGGTTTATCATATCCTGCAACACGTCCCACTGTTCCTCTGTATAAGTTACCTTGAATTTTTCCTTTCTCGGCGTACCGCACTCAGGGCAAGAGGTTAAATCGTTAGTACCGTTTTCGGTAAAGCTGTACTTACACTCTGCGCACTTTGCATAGTAAACAGGGTCTGTGCTGAGCATTTCCGCCTTTGTTTCGGCAAGAATGTCTTCGTCGGTTTCGTAAAGCCTGCCGCTTAAAATCCAGCCTATTGCACCCTGTACGTTGCTTGCGCCTGCGGGAACAAGGAAGCCGAATGTATCAACACTGGTGTAATACTTGTCAGCCTTAGGATCTCTTGGGAACGGCAGAACAGCCATATCGTTATCAATATTTTTCTTCGTCAGAGATTCCTGTGCCGATGAATACGTCCACTGCGGATCCATTGCAAGGAATAAAAGCGTGCCGTCGAGGAAGGCTTCGCCAGGGTCAACATAACCGTCGCCGATGTAGCCTTGTTTTCTCAGTCCTTCAATCCATTCCATTGTACGCTGTACATTCTGATCCTTCAGATTGTTTACAATAGTACCGTCTGCAATGTCAATAATGCTTGTTCCGGTTGTATGAACAAACATCATTGCCGACCACGAACCGCCTGTCAGCGGAACATACTCTTCACCCTGCGCAGCCCACTGTGCAAGAATATCTGCAAATGTATCCAATGTCCAGTCGCCCGCTTCATAAAGCTTCATAGGGTCTTCGATACCTGCCGCTTCAAGAACGGTTTTGTTATAGTTCAGCGCAAAGTGCGACTTGACATTTGACGGAAAATAATAGTGCTTTCCGTTGTATTCAAAAGCGTTGATTGTGTCCTTTACGGTCGCCCACAGCGGCGAATCAATATCAAGCCATTCATCAAGGGGCATATACATATTCTTTGATACGCCGTGAGGAATTGCCTGCCAGTCATAGCGAACAATATCAGGTGAAGTTCCGCCTGCAACCATTACCGAAAGCTTATCGCTGAACTCGGAGCTCGAGCAGACTTCGGTTTCAATCGTTCCGCCAAAGCGTTCCGCAAATATTTCGGCAAGCTCAGGCTGTGTCATTGCAAAATCATAATAGCACAAGCCCTTTACGGTTCCTGCTGTCTTTCCCGATTCATATAGACTACCTGTTCCTACCTCGTTCGCCGAATCAACCTCATCGGCTGAAAGCTTTCCCCAGTCGATTTCGTCAAGGACCTGCTTTTCATTGGTTGTGGTTGTTGCAGATGTTGACTGCGGCGTTTCGGAAGAGCAGCCCGCAATTCCGAGAATAAGCGCTGACGCCAGCGCTATGCTTGTTATTTTTTTACTGAGTTTCATAGTTCCTCCTTACTTCATAAAGACGAACGACTTAAGGTCAAACAGCTGTCTGCCTTTAAACTGCTGACCTATCCAGTCGTCGCCATAATTTGTCATTACCTTGAAATAGAGCGCGTGTCTGCCTGTTACGTTCTTTACAACGGCGGTAACGGTTCCTCCGCTGCGACCCACGCTGAGAACGCCTATTTCCTCTCCGTTTTCATAGCTGTCTATAAGTATATGAACCTGCGAATCGCAGCCTCTTCCTATTGTTTCAGCGGCGAACTTCATCGTCTTTGTTGAATAATCCTCGCCGAAATCGAAATATTTGTATCCGATAATGCAGCCCTCGGTTATGTTGGTGACTGTCCTTGTGAAAATATCAAACTCTGTTATCAGGCAGCCGCCTTTCAGAACGCAGGCGATTTCCGCAGGAGTAATTCTGTACGGCAGCAGCGAATCCTCAAAGCCGAGAGATGTCATTTCAACCTGCGGAATAGTTCCGTCAGGCAGTATCTCAATTTTTTCAACGCAGGCACGGCGGGACATTATAGTGCCGTTAGTCATTTTGTGGTAGAAAATGTACCACTGACCGTTTATGCAGCAGATTGAACCATGGTCGTTTCCGCCGGGATAGTCAATCTCGTTGTCAACAATGTTTCCTCTGAACTCATAAGGTCCCATTGGCGTTTTTGATGTGGCGTAGGCCAATCTGCTGCCCTTGGCAGGAGAATATACCATATAATATGTATCTCCGATTTTTCTCGGAGAGCAAGCCTCAAAAAATCCCGATTCGGTTTCCTTGGGGATAACATTGTCCCTGAACGAGCCGTCAATTACCTCGTACATATTGTCAGGATTTATTTCAGCGCCGAAGGAGCCTTGAAAGCCGCAGAAAACGTAAACCCGTCCGTCGTCGTCGACCAATGTGCCGGGATCGATGAACCAGCCGCCCTTGAACGAATCGCTGCCTTCGTTCTCGTTGTATTTGTACTTTGAAATAAGCGTAAACGGTCCCTCGGGTTTGTCGCTTACCGCAACACATCCTTTCGTACCCATAATGTAGGCGTAAAGGTAGTATTTGCCGTCTTTTTCGACAACATCGGGCGCAAAAAGCAGGTTGTTGTCCGTCCAGTCTGTATCCGACTTATGGTCGCGGTCATCTTTTGTATGAAAAATGTGTCCGTGGCAGGTCCAGTTGTTGAGATCGTCAACAGGCGCCGACCATACCTTAAGCTTGTAATCGCAGAATTCGGTTGAGCCGGGACGGTCATGAGAGCCGTAAATATAAACTCTGTCGCCGAAAACTCTCGGCTCACCGTCAGGTATATATTCCCACAATGGGAGAAACGGATTTGGCATAATAGAAATTTCCTTTCATATTTATGGCTTTATTTTACCATAGCAAAAAGTATTTTTCTATAATTTAACCGACACATTTCAGCACTATTCTGCCATGATTTTGATAACCATTTTCGTTCATGTTATCATTAAATGTGAACAATATCTGTTGCAACATTTTCAGTAAAGCTTATATCGTGCTCTACAAAAATCATTGCTGCATCACAGCTTTTCAGCATGGATTCAAGCTGTATCCTTGAAATAACATCGACAAAGTTAAGCGGCTCGTCCCATATAAAGAGATTGGCTTTTTCGCATAAGCTTGCTGCAATCAGCACCTTTTTCTTCTGACCGCCGCTAAAGTTGTTCATATCAATGTCAAATTGTGAACGTTTAAAGTCAAGCTTTCGCAAAATGCTTTTAAACAGGCTTTCATCTATTCCCTTTTTCCGTGCATATTCCGAAAGACTGCCGCAAAGACCGTCTGTACTCTGTGAAACATAGGAAATTTTCAGTCTGTCGCTTCGTATCAGCGTGCCTGTATATGTTATATTTTCTCCGCAAATCAGCTTAAGGACGCTTGACTTGCCGCAGCCGTTTCTGCCGACCAGCGCGATTTTATTGCCTTTGTTCACATCAAAGCTTACACCTGAACAAACCTGCTTATCACCGTAGAAAACTGAAACGTCTTTAAGCGATACCAGTGTGTCTGTGAAAAAGTCGTCGCTACCTATTTTCAGCTCGGCGCTTTGCTCCAGATTTTTCAGCAATGCGGATTTCTCCTCTATTTCGTTTTCGTACCGTGTTTGAATGCTTTTTGAACGTGCCATCATCTTCTTGGATTTTCTGCCTTCCATCGGACGGCGTGTAAGGCTTTTTTCGGTCTTTTTGGGGTCAATTCCAATCTTGCGGCTTTCGGCTATTTCCGACCATTGGGCAGTACGCCTTTGCGCGTCCCTCAGCCTTTTTATGTCCTTTTTAAGCTTTTCATTTTCGGCAAGCTCAAAATTATCACGCAGTTCCTTATTTTCATACCACACAGAAAAATTTCCTGCCGACACCTCAATATTCGCTCTGTTTATGGATAGAGTGTGATCGGTGCATTCGTCAAGCAGCGCCCTGTCATGGGATACAAGTATAAACCCTTTCTTTTTGCATAAATATCTGCCCAGACTTCTGCGCGCATTGTAATCCAGATGGTTTGTGGGCTCATCAATCAGCAGAAAATTGTTTTCCCTCAAAAACATTGCAGCCAGCATTGTTTTGGTTTGTTCGCCCTCCGACAATGTGCGAAATGGGCGGTACAGAACATCGTCATTCACCTCTAACAGCGATAACTCCTTGTAAATCTGCCAGTCTTCAGCGCTGTAATGTTCATGTATGACATCAATTGTGAACAAACTGTCATCGGCAACCTCAAACGGGAAATAGTCGAATTCTACACTTGCGGAAATTGTACCGCTGTATTTGTATTTTCCCATCAATAAGTTGAGGAATGTGGTTTTGCCGCGTCCGTTTCTTCCCGTAAAACCGAGCCTCCAGTCGGTATCAATTATAAAGTTGGCGTGTTCAAATACATTTTCATAGCTTCCGTCATATCCGAAAGTTAAATCATTTACGTTAATCATAGACATATATAAGTACCTCCTAAACAAAAATCAAGCCGCAGGAAAATAAACCTGCGGCTTGACATAGCTATACTAAGTACATATATACCATGCAAAGACAGATTATTTCCTGCAGGGCATAACAAAAAAACGGTACTTAACATAAGGCGTGAGCTATAAGCAAAGCTCTGCCCTTTCCGTGCAGCTTGTTATACCAAAATTCAGCAAGAAATAATCAACATCTTTCCACCTCAAATCATAAGTTTTTCTGCATTATATCATAAACAAAGCATAATGTCAAGCACTATTCGGACATTTTTTGTCCGAAACTGAAAACAAATGTAACGCATTTTCATACATAATACACAAAAAATAAGTTATATACTTTGAACATTTTCTTATTGTAAATATAATCCAAATATGCTATAATTATTAAAGAAAGGGTGGCAGCTATGGCAAATTTACGAAAAAGAATCGGCGTGTTTATAACTCAGCCGGAATCATATTATCAGTCGCAGGTTCTGCATGGAATCGCTGACGAAGCGTTAAAAAACGATATGGACGTGCTTATTTTTGCTGCCTTTATTAAAGCAGGCGGTGTGAAGGGGTTCCAAGAGGGCGAGTCTAATATATTCAGACTGCCGAATCCTGACAAGCTTGACGCCGTAATCGTTATCTCCGACGTAATTCAGATGGATAAGGCGAAAGAGAATATCGCTGATTTCCTTGACAAATTCAAAGGCAGCGTGGTAATTGCCGACGATTACAGCAGCAAATATCCTTATGTGATCGGGTCGGAGGAAAAAGAAATTTACGACCTCACGTCACATCTTGTCAAAATACACGGATGCAGAAGCATTGCCTATGTGACCGGTCCGAAAGGTCATTCTCATGCGGAAAACCGCCTGAAATATTTCAGAAGCGCCATGGCCGATTTAAACGTACCTGTCGATGAAAGCATGATTTTCTACGGTGATTTTTGGTATGACTGCGGCGATGAAATTGTTGCAAATCTTATGAGCAGGGACAAGCTGCCAGACGCTATCGCCTGCGCAAGCGACACGATGGCGCTGAGCGTCATCAAAGCTTTCGAAAAGCGCGGTATAAACGTGCCTGAGAACATTGCCGTTGTTGGATTTGACTGCAACGGCGACGGCATTGACAAACGCTATTCGGTGACAAGTATAGTCAAGTCAAACGAAACTACCGGACGAAACGCCGTATTAAAGCTGATTTCAATTATCAACAATATTCCCTTTACCCCGGTAAACCATGATGTAAATATGTTTATAACCGACTCCTGCGGATGTCCGCGGCGTGAACCGATGACAGAATCTGGCAACTCCTATATATACAGCTGTCCTTACGACAATCCAAACGGTTTCTATTCCGGCTACAACTTTATGGTAGAAAAAACCATTGGCTCGAAAAGTATTGAGGAATGTCTTTGGGTAATTGATTGGTACACCTACCATATAGGTACCTTTGACGGATTTTATATCTGCCTTTGCGACAATTGGGACAGTCCTGAATATGACGCGGAAGGCACATATATCGTTGACGGATACACCGAGAAAATAACCCTTGCACATATTAAGCTGCCAAATTGGCACAGCGTTGACCTGAAAAGAAAATTCAATCTTTCGGATATGCTGCCTATTTTGTACAGTAAGCGCGATACTCCGTCAATATTCCTGTTCACTCCGCTGCATTTTCTCGATAGATGTTTCGGCTACACCTGTCTTATGCTCAATTCGCCAAATCTTATATTGTCGTTGAAAATGAGCCAATGGGTGCGAAATGTTAATAATTCACTTGAATCGCTGCGCCGCCAGACAAACCTGATGTATATGTATAAAAAGATGGAGGAAAATGCCGTTACCGACCTTCTGACAGGACTTTTCAACCGTAACGGATTCAACATTTATGCTCCGCAGATGCTTAAGGAAGCGGAAGCGGGAGATATGCAGGTTCTTGCAATTCTCGGCGACCTAAACTGTCTTAAATACATCAACGATACCTACGGACACAATGCTGGCGACGAGGCAATAAAAAAAGCCGCTGAAGCTTTCGTTCACAGCATTGAAGAAACTGACCAGCGTCACAGAAATTTCCGCATAGGCGGCGATGAATTTGTGCAGATGATTATCGGCGACTTTTCAGCAGAAATGGTAGACGAACAGATTATTAAAATCAGAAAGTATCTGGATAATTTCAATATGCACAGCAATCTGCCCTACCCTGTTCAGTTAAGTCTGGGCGTTGTTTATCAAAAGGCTGACAAAAGTCTTACGGTTGATAATATCATTTCCGCCGCAGACCGTGAAATGTTTGTGGACAAACAGAGAGTAAAGGCACAGACGGGATTTATACACGACAGAACATAAAAAACTCCCTTGAATTTCTCAAGGGAGTCAGCTTGTAAAAAAAGTCAGATTTAAAGTTTTTGTCCACTTTTTTCAAAAAGTGGTGGGTACTTAGGGCAAAGCCCTAAGCCGTTTTCCGCAGAAAACGGAA
>CAKSIR010000114.1 GCA_934462775.1 uncultured Ruminiclostridium sp. | reverse complement strand
ATTTACCGTCAATGTATCCGCTGCCGCGCATTACCTCCTCATCGAGAAGCTCGGCATATTTTTCCGCAGCTGCTTCATTTGTTATGCCTGTTTCCGATATTTCAATGTTGTCATCGAACAGGGAGAGCTGACCGTTATCATTCGCAGCATTTTTTATTCCATGAAAAAGCGGACTTTCCGTTTTTTCGGATAGTCCGCTTTCTTCTTCGTATTCGTCGCTGTCGTTTACTGCGGCGGAAGCTGCCACTTGTAAAGCTCTCTGAAGCTGAGAGTCGCTGCCGCTCTCCTCAGCTCTGTCAGCAGAGCTTTCATAGTCTGAGCCGACGCTATGTCTGCCTGGGCTTCTATTTCCGTCGTATTCATGCCGCTGTTCTTCAGTGTTTCCCTTGTGTGCAGATGCGTTTCTGTGGCTCTCTGTGCTATCTCCTCGAATATTCTGTCGCTCAGACCGCTCATCACCACTATCTCCAGTGAAATGTAGTTCATTTCCTTGAACATATCTATCGCTCTCCTCGCTCCTATGCTCATCTCCGAGCGTTTTGTGGATTTTATTTTCGGAATATATGTTCCCGTTGCCTCGTCCATTTGGTATTCCAAGCCTGTTTCTTTCAGTTTCATAATTCTTCCTCCGTAATGTGTGTTCAATTTCAAGCAAGGTTTCCCTTGCAATTTTTAACGATGTTTCGCCCACGGCGGTAATCTGCTGATTTGTTAGCTGCATAATCGGCGTAAAATCATAATCTGTTTTTTCGGCGCCGCACCTGTACATTATCAAAGCCATTGCACTGTCCGCTACAAGCTTTGACATTACGGCGCTGCTGTCTATGCAAAATTCTGTCAGATTTTCATCAATGTTGTTTTCGTGAAATCTCAAATCATTCTGAAATATTTCATTGACTGCCTCCGTTGGCTGAGTAAAGACCTTTTCATATTTGCTGTTATATCGGGAAAGAAATTTTTTCTTTTCGAGCTTATTCAGAATCCATTTTTCCTCGATGTTTCTTCCGCTCGTCTGAGATATATCAAACAAATACTTAATGGTTGTATCGGTTATTGATGTAATAACTCCTATTCCATGCTCGCCGCGATTGACATATCTGCCAAATTTTCTCCAAGTGTCGTATGTAGCTACTGTGGTTGCCGACTTTGCTTGTGCAGCTACAAGCAATCCCTCAGCAAATGACAGCTTGTAGTATTGAGAGATGTTTTTAAGTGCGTCGTTCCATGCTTCGGGAGTATTTTTTATTAAAGCAAGCGCATTTCCGTAAATCTCTCTGAGTTCGTCAATTTTTTTCATGAAAATCTCCTTATCAATAGTATATCACAAATAATATGTTTTGTAAACATAATTTTATAATACCTCCTGCATTTCTTTTTCTTCCTCATCAGCAAATGGCTCATAGGCAATGTCAAACATACCTTGAGCCTCCTTTGAAAGATTAAGCTTATCCGGTATCCACGGCATAAAGATGTGCGGAACGCTTGTTTTCCCTAAACCCTCTGCACAGCGGTGATACATTTTTTCATCAGCAAAATTTATCATAAGGGTGTGAGGAATATCTCCGAGAATATATTCGGCGTCACGAGTGCTTACAGCTTCATCGTATGTTAGCCCTCCTACAAGGTAGACAATTCCGTCAAGCTCCTTTTCATCTATCGGCTTTTCGGGATTTATGCTGCCTTTATCCTTTATGATGATGTTATATGTGTTGGCTATCCGGGGTGTAAATTCCTGAAAGAATTTTATCCCGTTAATCTCGACATTGCCATCCTCGTCCGTTTCGGCATTGGCAAAGCTCCATGCTATCAGCGTGACGTAATCGGGGTCACTGTTTACATATGCAACCTTTGCTCCGTGAGCTGCGAAATACGCAGCGGAGGATATTGCCGCCGATGTTGTACCGATACGGGACTGTGTTCCTACAAACGTAAAGCAGGCGGTGCAATTTTTAAATGACAGCTCCCGCTCAGACGGCATTGCAATGCTTTCCTCGGACGTCTGAACAGGTGATGGAATTGCTTTCCTGATAATGTATCGGCTGTATTTTTCTTTTGGCAGCCCCTCGTCGGAAAAGCAGTCCTCAAGGTCTGACTTCATCATTTCCCATTGCTTATGCCCGTCCTTTTGCTCGCTGCTTTTTGCGATAATATTTGTATAGCCCTTGCTTATCAGCTTGTCTAAAAACTCATCACCATCCATATATTCTTCCGCAAAAATAACAATGCGCGCGTCAGGACGCTGAAGCTGAAGCCCGCTCAGCAAGCTGATAAAATCATCGTCCTTTTCTTTTATTGCACTCAGGTCGAGAACGAACATATTTATCATTGTGTAGTTGCGCAGCGACTTAAGCAGCTCCGTCATGCTCCAATTGGCACCGGTTATCTTTCTTTCCTTTGTATCAAATTTCTTCGCAATATCTGCAAGTATTCGGGAATTTTCATTCCTTGAAACAAGAAGCGGGTAAAACATTTTTTCTCCTTTCATTTTTCGCCTGCGGGAATGAGCGTTTCCGTCCTGAAGCTCTTAAACCACAACAGCGGATTTGCTCTGCAATTATATATGTGACCGCTCAGACCGCTGTATCCGTTATCAGAAGCCGCCTGAAGCTCGCTTTCGTAAAAATCTATCTTAATGCTTATATGTGGCGTTTCATTATCCGATACGCTTGTGTAATCGTGATAATATGAGTTGAAATTGCTTGTGTAGACTAAATCGCTGTCTTTATAAGCGCCGTCATGACAATAGCCAATTACATAATCGCCGTTCTCTATGTCGTTAAGAATGGAACAGCCGATATAGCTTTCATCAACCGTAAGCGATGACAGACAGGAGTATTCCACAAGCATTGTTACCGTGCCATCTACGTCAAAAGCCCTGCTTGGGGACGGAAAATCAAAGCCGTATGTTGATTTAAATAAATCGGTATCAATGTAATACGCTACAGTTACTGCGTCGGAATTGTACAGACAATTGTTTGCGGCTCCCGAATTGTTTTCAGCAATCCAAACGTCATAGATAACAATGTCGCTTATGCATTTGCTGCCTACGCTCGGCAAAAGCTCAATTCTTATCGGGGTGTCCTTTTCCGCAATATCCAATGTAACGCCCTCCTCAAATGCGGGAGAGCTTCCGTGTCTGTGTATTTCCTGATACTCTCCTAACGTTGTGATTATTCCGTTAGTGTTTGGACGCAGCTCAGAGGCTTCAACGGGCAAGTTGAAAAATCCCTCAAAATATACAAACAAAGCCGCCTGAAACATATCGTCAAGAGAAATCCAGAAATCGCTTTCCGGAACATCGCTGTCTGTGAGCTGCTGTTCAATTACTGCCTTAAAATCATTAACGGTTTGCTCCTGCTCCTCGGTTATACCGAAAATTTCGGACCATTCCTCGCTGTTTGGAGCACTCAAAAAAACGGTCAGCTTGGAGCTGCCGTCATCGTAATAATCATAAGTTGTGTGAATTGCTATATTGCCGCCATCGAGCGCTCCGCGAATAATTGAAGCCAGGTCAGCTATCTGCATAAGACCGAGGGTTGATTTTACCTCGCTGCCATAAAAATCGTTTACCGTTTCTATAAGCTCTTCTTCGGTATTTACGTCCTCAAGCACCGACGAAGCTTTCTCCATATCGCTGTAAGTGGTATTTTCGTCCGACAGAGAAAGCTCAAGCAAACGGGTCTGATACAGCGCAAGAAAATCGGGAAGAAAAATTGCAACTTCTCCTATACAGTTATATTCAACAGTCTTTGTTGTTCCGTCCTCCTGCACAACGGTAAGCCGCTGTATATGTCCGGAACGGTTATCGGCAGTTTTATAATCCTTACACTCATAGGTGTAGGTTTTCATTTTCAACATCGCAACAGCTTCGAGCAGCTGCCTTGTTGATGTCAGGTAATCGGAATATCCTGCAATGCCGCTGTCTGTAATAAAAGCGTTGTCAGCCGCAATGTCCGAGTATTGAGGAAAATCATCAATGCCATAGCTGTTCATCAGCTCGGCATATCCGCTTTCATTTACTTTTCGGATAGCATCTGCGGCGGAGGACATATTCAGCTGCGCCGCTTCAAGCTCTTCCGTATCGTATATCAGCAGCCCGCTTGGATAGTTTTCAGAAATTGCCGCCTTGGATAAATTCACCGAAAAATCAGGCATATATGCGTATACTTCGTTTTTTATATCTCTGTCAATTGTGTAGTTGATAGACTGAAAAATATCAAGAATGTTATTACGGACTACATTCCAGTTATCACGAACACCGGCAGACGCAATAAAGCCCAAAAGTCCTGAAACAAGGTACACAAAAAGCATTATAATCATGCATATTAAAATCGGAACTATGAGCGCAATCCATACAAGCCGCCTGCGTCCGTCCTCGTCGAACAGTGAGCCTGCTGCTGAAAGTATCAGCTTTACTTTACCCATCAGCGACCGCCCCCGCGACCGAACATAGCAAGCCGCTCGTCAGAGAATTCAAACTTGGCTTTAGTTGCGGAATTACCCACAAGCATAAGAGCGGTACCCTTGCGTTTTTGCGCCACCAGGTCATACTGTGCGTCGTTGAATGTGAAAATCTCCTTGGCTTCCTGGAGGTCTTTGCCGCCTAATCCGAATATCAGCTTTGTTGTCGGCATATCGAGAACAGCCTGTCCGTAAAGCTTAACCTGTGGGTTAAGAAAGTCATCGATTGACTGTGTTGAAACCACAACGGCTCCCTCATACTTTCTTGCACGTTTTTCAATGTTGCGCAAAAAATGAAGCGACTGAGGACAATTGGGGTCGATCAACATCCAGCACTCATCTGCAACAAGCATTACACGCTCAGTCTTGTTCTTGCTCATTTCCTGCCAGCACCATGAAAGCACGTTGAAATATTGCGCCGCAAGCACTCTGTCACCCATAAGCGTTACCGACTTTGTATCAAGGCAAATACAGCAGCTGTCACTTTCAGCCGTTGTGCAGCCATTCCAGAGTCCTTTGTCTGCGCCGCTGCTTGCTGAGCTTAACAGCAGCTCAAGGTTTTCATATACATCGGAAAATCGGCTTTTTTCCTTTGCCTTTTTATGTACAAGGTCAACAAGGTCGGACATAATCGGGAAATCCTCAGGCTTCATATTGTCGACATTGGTTTCCCATGTAATGCCGAAATTGCTATAAAGCTCGATAAGCACACGGTTAAGTATGGCTGTTGCCTTATCGTCCAGTGACGGAAGGTACAGCGTGAAAAAGGTTTCAAGCGTTTTTAAGTGAAGCGCAAGCGTATTGACTTCAGTTTGAGTTTCCTCAAGGTCGTCATCGGGAGGAGCAGGACGCACCTGAAGCGGATTTATAACTCCTCCACGGCTGCCCGACACGTCAATCCATTTGCCGTTTACATTTTCAGAAAGACATATTTCCTTGTACTCTCCCTCAGGGTCGATTATTATTATTTTTGTTCCTCGGGCAATTTCGGAAAGAATTATATGCTTTACAGCAGTAGACTTGCCCATACCGCTGTCACCGAGGACTGTAATGTTGCTGTTTACTCTTACATCGTTTCTGAGCCATAAATCAAATAGTATAATTCCGTTATCTGCGTTTTTGGCAAGGTAATATCCCTGTGGGTCGCAAAATCCGCTCGAGCTGTACGGAAAACCGCCTGTAAATGTGGAAAGAAGAAACGGACGTACCGCTATTTCACTGATTTTATCATTTATGGGATAGGTCGGAGATAAATGCTTATATGCCTCCTGCTGCAAGTTGGATACCGTTCTGATACTGCACCCATGAGCGTTGCATACGCTCTCTGCTTTTGCGCACTTTTCTTTAAAATCCTCTTTATCACGGCTCAGCACCATTATCTGCAATGAAAAGGCTGCCGCTTTTTCATTCTCCTGGTCTATGTTGACCATAATTTTTTCAGCGTCAACGGCGGATTTTGATTTTCGTGTACGCTCAAGCGCGGATTTTGACGTTTCTGCAACGCTGCTGTTTTCGGCTACCGCCTTTGACATAACGTTGATGAAATCTGAATTGTTAAGCGGCTGTCCTGATATAGATACTATCGTTCCTGGGATATTTGTGAGCTTTGACAGCCAGCAATAATCTACCGAATGCGGATACTTTATTACTGTATAAATTCGGCAGTAGTTTTCTCCCAATCGAATTTCATTACGCGTAAATTCAATTCCGATTGGCGTGATACTTGCAAGAAGACCTATATTTCTCTTTGGCGCTTCCTCTTTTATAACTTTTTTCTGAGCCTTTTTAACGAAAGGCAGAGTAATCTCTTTCATAAATCCTCCTTTACCTCTTTATTATTGCCATTGCCGTGTCTGAAAGCTCAGCTTCGATTCCGTTTTCAAGGTGAACGTAAGCAGGGATATTTACAAGGTTGCAAAGCTCTGCTATGCCCGACTTGTCGAGAATTTCCGCAGAGATTTTTGCGGATGAAAATATTTTTGCGATTTCCTGCGCCCGTTTGACGATGTTTTTTTCGCTTTCGCCCTTACCCCATATTATTATGTAATGCTGCCGCTCCAGTGTATCGCCTCGTTCAACCATATCCGCAAGCTCGAGCATTTCGTGCTTCAGCAATGCTCTTTTTCCACCTGATGCCTGACTGTACAGCTCATTGTACAGCTGTAATGTGCGCTGCACATCTACGGGGCGGGATACGGATATATATTTCCACGGGTTTGTAAGCTTGGAAAGCCCGTTTGCAATGTCACGGGACGTTTGTTTAAGTTCGTTTGTGCTGTAAAGTTCAAGAGATACACCGTGTATGCGGATATATGCAAAAGTATATCCATCGATTGTGTACAGGCATTTATTGCCTAAATCCCTTACGTTTATAAAATCCTGAGCCGTTTTTGCTGCGATTGCGGCATGGTCGATAACAGTATTTTTCTTTTTTTCCTGCTGCTTAAAGTATATGTAAGCCGCCAAACCGCCGATGATTGCAATTGAAAGTACAATTAAGTCCATTTGTGCTCCTTTGTTTCGTATAAAATCTCTGCTTACCCCCCCACTTATAATGCGCAGAGATTTTATTCTTTATTTTCAATCTTTACTTCTGAATGAAGACTGTCTGAAATGCTCATTTTATCCGATATTTTTTCATAATCATTATCTCCAAAAAGAGAAAACGGCACTTTGCTTTTTGCGGGAACAAACTTTTTATTGAACTCAATTAAAAAAGAACTGATTTCCTCAGCTTCGCCGATTATTTCAATTTTCATTTTTCCTGCCTTTCTGAATTGTGCTACACTGTAGCACATTTTAAAATTTTGCTATCCATTCCGTATCTGCGTTTATGTTCATGGTAACGGTATCTGTCCAAAGAAAAATAAACGGAATATCAACCGTGCAAGAGCCTTCTATGTTAAATCGGGAACCTGCTGCGCCTTTGGTTTGCGTTATCTCAAACTTAATATTCCGAACATCGGCTACCTGATTTTTTTCTCCGTAATTCATAGACCGCAGTACGGTTTGCTTGATATTCGTTTGTGATACGTTGTTTTTG
>CAKSIR010000113.1 GCA_934462775.1 uncultured Ruminiclostridium sp. | reverse complement strand
CTTAGGGCTTTGCCCTAAGTACCCACCACCTTTTGAAAAAGGTGGACGAAAACTTTTAAATTTGACTTTTTCGACAGACTGAGCCGCAAACCTTAGATAGTTTGCGGCTTTTCGCATTATTATAATCAGAACGCTTTTTTAAGCTGCTTTTCCAATTCTGCGCTGTCGCTTGGCGCAACAAGTATCGAAATTTCGTCAACGCCTGTCGAAACAAGGACAGGGCTGCATTTTGCGTTTGCCAGCGCGGCAAATGCCTTTGCTGCAAAGCCAACGTTGTTTTCCATTTCAGCCGTTTTGATAATGAACTTAACGTTGCCGCAGTTTACCATTGGCATTGTTCTTCCCTTGGAAACAGCGTTTATTATAGGAAGAATGGTTGTCAGCGCGTCGTCTGCAAATGTGAAGCCGAATGAAACAGTTTCCGATGTTGCAGGCGCCTGACAAATCATATCAACGGAAATACCCGCCTTGGCTGTTTTTTCGAAAATTTCGGCAAGAAAATCACTGCCGTTTGAATCGGACTGATTCTTGAATGTGACAACGGATACATTTTCGGTAATTGTAATTTCAGTCATATTGATTCCTTTCTCAATCCTTTAAAATATCTGACATTTCGTAAAGACCCTTCTGCTTTCCGCAGAGAAACAGCGCCGCATTTATGGAGCCGACGGCGAAAACTTCTCTTGACTGCGCGGAGTGGGAAAGGGTAATAACCTCGTCGTGACCTGCAAAGATAACATCGTGTTCGCCGACAATTGTTCCGCCCCTTATGGAATGCATACCGATTTCGTTCTTTTCACGCGGCTTTCTTACGCTGTGACGGTCGTAAACGTACATCATTTTGTTGTCAAGCTCACTGTTGATTGCGTCTGCAATCATGATTGCTGTACCTGACGGAGCGTCTTTCTTCTGGTTGTGGTGCTTTTCAACTATTTCAATATCAAACTGTCCGCCAAGCACCTTTGTTGCGCGCTTTGCAAGATCAACCAGCAGGTTGATACCAAGGGACATATTAAAAGTAAAGAAAACTGCAACCTGTTCGGAAGCAAGGTGAATCTTTTCAATCTGTTCCTTATCATAGCCGGTTGTTGCGATAACAACGGGAACGTTTTTCATTTTGCAGTATGTAAGCAAATCGTCCAATGCGGCAGGGTTTGAAAAATCAATGATAACGTCGGGTGTTTCCTGCATATCGAATATTTTCTTGTAAACAGGGAAGCCGCCGTACTGTTCGCCGCAAATGTCGATGCCTGCAACTATTTTGCAGTCGTCGCGCTGAGCAACAAGACCTGCGATAACTCTGCCCATTCTGCCGCAAGCGCCTGTTAAAGCAATATTTGTCATTGTAATTCCTTTCAAAAAGGCTGCACCTATGAGTACCTTCGACAGATACCCGCCAAAGCGCAGCCTGTTTCTTTATTACTTGATAAGTCCTACTTTTTCCAGTTCAGCTCTGAGCTTAGCGATTTTTGCGTCCTCCATTTTGTAAAGCGGGAGTCGGCATTCGCCTGCTTTCCAGCCCACCATGTTCATTGCTTCCTTTACCGGAATCGGGTTTACGTCAATGAACATTGCGTTTTCCATGTCAAGGTACTTTTTCTGAAGCTCCAGTGCCTTTTCATGTTCGCCTGCGAGGTAAAGAGCGACCATATCATGCTTTTCTTTCGGGATAACGTTTGATGAAACGGATATTACGCCCTTTGCACCAAGTGCCAGAAGAGCAAGAACCTGATCGTCGTTGCCTGAGTACATTACAAGGTCTGTATGGGCTGCAATCTGAGCCGCAAGAGAGAAGTTGCCGCTTGCTTCCTTGACTGCAACTATGTTCGGGTGCTTTGCGCACTCCTTGTAGGTTTCAATGCTTATGCTTACGCCTGTTCTTGAGGGAACATTGTAAAGTATAATCGGAATGTTTACAGCGTCGGCAATTGCCGTAAAGTGTGCAGCAAGACCGCGCTGTGAAGTCTTGTTGTAGTAAGGCGTTACTTGCAGCAGTGCGTCTGCGCCGACTGCTTCAGCCTGCTTTGAAAGCTCAATCGCATAGCTTGTATCGTTGCTGCCTGTTCCGGCGATAACCGGAATGCGCTTTGCAACGCGGTCAACCGTAAAACGGATTGCTTCAATGTGTTCCTCGTCGGTCATTGTTGAAGCTTCGCCGGTTGTGCCGCATACGATAATGGCGTCGGTTCCGTTTTCAATCTGGTTGTCGATAATTCTGCCGAATTCGTCGTAGTTAATTGAACCGTCAGCGTTCATAGGGGTGATAATGGCAACGCCTGCACCGGTAAAAATAGGAGTTTTCATGTTAATTTCCTTTCGGGATTAGTCAAAATAGCCCTTTGCAGCATAAAGCTCTGCCATTTCGACAGCACCGCCTGCTGCGCCTCTTAATGTGTTGTGTGAGAGGCAAACGAACTTGTAGTCAAACTGCGTATCTTCTCTTAAACGTCCGATGGAGATAGCCATACCGTTTTCAAGGTTTCTGTGGAGCTTAGCCTGAGGCATATTATCCTCTTCAAAATAGTTGAGGAACTGCTTTGGCGCAGACGGCAGACCTAATTCCTGAGGAGCGCCCTTGTATTCCTTCCAGATCTGAAGGATTTCTTCCTTGCTCGGCTTGTTTTCAAAGCTTACGAACACAGCTGCAAAGTGACCGTTGGAAACCGGAACACGGAGGCACTGCGTTGTAATGCATGGCTTATCTGTCTTGACAATTTTGTCGCCTTCGATTTTGCCCCAAACCTTTAACGGCTCCTGCTCGGACTTTTCTTCTTCGCCGCCGATGTAAGGAATAAGGTTGTCAACCATTTCAGGCCATGTATCAAAAGTCTTGCCTGCGCCTGAAATTGCCTGATATGTGCAGGCTAAAACGTTCTTGATGCCAAACTTGCGGAGCGGGGAAAGAGCAGGAACATAGCTCTGGATTGAGCAGTTGGACTTAACGGAGATAAAGCCTCTCTTTGTGCCTAAGCGCTTCTTCTGAGCTTCAACGATTGCCATGTGTGCGTCGTTGATTTCAGGGATAATCATCGGAACGTCGTCTGTAAATCTGTGAGCGGAGTTGTTTGACATAACAGGGCATTCATGCTTTGCATAAGCTTCTTCAAGAGCCTTGATTTCGTCCTTTTTCATATCTACTGCGCAGAAAACAAAATCAACCTGGTTTGCAATTTTTTCTATATCAGCAGTTGCGTCCATAATAACGATGTTTTCCATTGCCTTTGGCATTGGCTTTTCGATAAGCCATCTGTCGCCTACTGCTTCTTTGTAGGTCTTGCCGGCAGAGCGTGGGGAAGCGGCTAATGTTGTAACCGTAAACCATGGATGATTTTCGAGCAGAACTGCAAAGCGCTGTCCTACCATACCTGTTGCACCGATGATACCTACTTTAAAGTTTTTCATTTTGAATACCTTTCCTTTGTGTATGTTTATTCTGCTTTATAACAAAAAAACCGACATTTGTCGGCTTGCAGTGCTATAAAGATTATTGACTGAGTGTCGATAGCTCTCCATCCGCAAAACAATGCCTTTGATGACAATTATATCCTTATTCAGCGATATAACCAGATACATATTATCCAACAATATGCTCTTCGGCGGCGCTACCTTTCATAGCTGCAATGAGTTGGCTCATTAGCGCAGAAACTACTGATTAAAACCGCACCTCTATCTATGTGAATTTATAATATCACATTTAGTCTGTGTTGTCAATAATGAAAAGTGAATAAATATTTCATGTAAAAGCAAACGGGCTTAGTCATAGTGCAAAACTGTAAAAATTATTTGCTTTTTCGGACATAATGTGGTATAATAAAACGATAATTTATTTTGTACATTCTACATAACCATTTATATAAAGGAAATGATGAGAAAATGCTGAAATCTGAATTCTATTACGACCTGCCGCAGGAGCTTATAGCGCAGACGCCCCTTGAACCCCGCGACAGCTCCAGGCTTATGAAAATAGACCGTGAAACGGGAGCTGTCGAGCACAATACCTTTTATAATATATGTGATTATCTCCGCGATGGTGATTTGCTGGTGCTGAACGACTCAAAGGTTTTTCCTGCAAGAATTTATGGCACAAAGCGCGATACAGGCGTGCCTGTGGAGTTTCTTCTGCTGAACCAGAAAAGCCATGATACATGGGAGGCTATCGTCCGTCCGGGCAGACGTCTTAAGGTGGGCGCGGCAGTTGACTTTTCCGACGAGCTTTCCGCAGAGGTGGTAGAGGTTTGCGATGATGGAAACCGCATAGTAAAATTCACATTTGACGGCATTTTCTTTGACATTCTTGACAGAATAGGTCAGATGCCGCTGCCGCCGTACATTACCGAAAAGCTTAAGGATAAGGACAGATACAACACTATCTACTCTCACGAGGTAGGCTCGGCTGCCGCTCCGACAGCGGGACTGCACTTCACTGAGCGCGTTTTTGATTCGCTCAGGGCAAAGGGCGTTGATACGGCTTATGTAACGCTGCACGTTGGTCTTGGCACGTTCCGTCCTGTTAAAGAGGACGATATTCTGGACCACAAAATGCACACCGAGCATTACTCAATGCCTCAGGAAACAGCCGACAAGATAAACAAAGCAAAAGCGGAGGGAAGACGCGTAATTTCAGTAGGTACAACCAGTACAAGAACCCTTGAGGCGATCGCGTCAGCTTCCCCTGACGGGAAAATGCGCGCCTGCAGCGAAAACACCGGCATTTTTATTTACCCCGGCTACAAATTCAAGGTAATTGACGGACTTATCACCAACTTCCATCTGCCGGAGAGCACGCTGATAATGCTTGTCAGCGCCTTTTTAGGCAAGGATAAGACTATGGCAGCCTATGCCGAGGCGATAAAGGAAAGGTACAGATTTTTCAGCTTTGGCGATTCGATGATAATTATTTGAGGTGTTTATGGATCTGACTTTCAAAACCCAAAAAGGAAAATTCAACTACCGTGTAGGCGCAATAATTATCAAGGACGGTAAGCTGCTTATGGTAAGGAATACAGGTTCTGATTATTACTATTCGGTAGGCGGACGTGTAAAATTCGATGAAGACAGCGAAAACGCAGTTATTCGGGAAACAGCTGAAGAAACGGGAGCAAAAATGTCGGTTGACAGGTTGATTGCCATTCATGAAAATTTCTTCACCGAAAAGGAACATTACCATGAAATTTCCTTTTACTATATAATGAACGTTCCCGAAAATTTTGTTCCGTTATGCAAAAGTCACACCGACCTCGGAGAAAGCGAAAGTCTTGAATGGCTTGAAATTGAAAAGCTTGACAGCTATAAGCATTATCCGCATTTTTTGAAGGAATTGATTTTAAATCCAACAAATCAAGTACAACACATAGTAACAAATCAGGAGAAGAAATGAGATACGGAAAATTTGAACTTTTAACGCAGGAAAACAGAGCAAGACGAGGACGCTTTACAACCCCTCACGGCGTAATTGAAACCCCGTTCTTCATGAACGTAGGAACAGCCGCAGCAATCAAGGGCGGAATTTCATCTCCCGATCTTGAAAACCTTAAATGTCAGATAGAGCTTTGCAACACATATCATCTTCATTTGCGCCCGGGCGACGACGTTATTTATCAAATTGGCGGACTTCATAAGTTCATGAACTGGCACAGACCGATTTTGACAGACAGCGGCGGATTTCAGGTATTTTCCCTTGCCAAGCTTCGTAAAATTAAGGAGGAGGGCGTTTACTTCAACTCCCACATTGACGGTCAGCGCATTTTCATGGGACCCGAGCAGAGTATGCAGATTCAGTCCCACCTTGCTTCAACCATTGCTATGGCGTTTGACGAATGTGTTGAAAACCCGTCCCCTTATGAATATGTAAAAAAATCTGTTGAGCGCACAACGCGCTGGCTGAAGCGCTGCATTGCGGAAATGGACAGACTAAATTCGCTGCCCGAAACAATCAACAGGCAGCAGATGCTTTTCGGTATAAATCAGGGCGGCGATTTTGATGATTTGCGTGTTGCTCACATGAAAGAAATCGCTCAGCTTGACCTGGACGGTTTTGCAATCGGCGGACTTGCGGTAGGCGAGCCTACGGAGGTAATGTATCACATTCTTGACGAGGTGCTGCCGTTTGCGCCTGCGGACAGACCGCGCTATCTTATGGGCGTGGGAACTCCGTCCAACATTATCGAGGGAGTTTACAGAGGAATCGATATGTTCGACTGCGTAATGCCGTCAAGAAACGCGCGTCATGCTACAATTTTCACATGGAACGGCATAACTCACATGACCAACGAAAAATACAAGCTTGACGACAAGCCCATTGACGAGCAGTGCGACTGCCCGACCTGCCGCAATTTCTCGCGCTCGTATATCAGGCATCTTTTCAAGGCGGGCGAACAGCTTGGCGGACGTCTTGCGGTTCAGCACAATCTTTATTTTTATAATACGTTGGTTGAGAAAATCAGAAACTCCCTTGACGAAGGAACTTTTGACAGCTTCAGAAACTATTATTCACCAAAACTCGCGGAAAAGGTTTAATCATCGGAGGAAATGCGAATATGTTTGCACTTTTAATTCAGATGTTTCTTATCGGCGTAGGTCTTTCAATGGACGCGTTTGCCGTATCGATCTCAAACGGCTTGAGCATGAAGAAAATCACCCTGAAAAAGGCGCTGCCAAGTGCGGTCGCATTCGGTGTTTTTCAGGCGGTAATGCCGTTTTTGGGTTATCTTCTCGGCGCAGGCTTTGCAGAGCTTATTCAGTCCTTTGACCATTATATCGCTCTTGTGTTCCTCGGATTTATCGGCGGAAAGATGATTTATGACGGAATAAAGGAGCTGCGTGAGGACAGAAAAGCAAAGGCAAGCGGTGAAGTAAAGCCTCCCATGGAGGAAAAGAAACTTGGATTCTGGGCTCTTATCGTTCAGGCAGTGGCAACCAGCATTGACGCGCTGGTTGTAGGCGTTAGCTTCGTTGCAATGCAGATTGATTTTACGGAGGTAATTATAAGCGTTCTGCTCATCGGCTGCACCACATTTATAATAAGTATGGTCGGAGTATTCATGGGCAAGAAATTCGGCGAACTGCTTGGCAGCCGCGCCGAAATCGTAGGCGGCTGCATACTTGTAGCAATCGGTCTTAAGGTGTTTATTGAACACGTTTTCTTCGGTGGTTGATTTAAATTCGGTTTTATGATAAAATATAAGTTGGACTTTTTTAAGGAGCAGTAAAATGACGCTTATTGATGTAGGATACGGAAATATGGTAAACGCTGACAGGATCGTTGCGCTTGTTGCAGCCGACGCTGCGCCTACAAAGCGTATTATCTCCACAGCAAAGGACAACAACATGGCAATTGACGCAACTTGCGGCAGAAAAACCAAAACCGCTATTGTCATGGATTCGGGACACGTTGTTATGTCCGCAAAGGATACAGATAAAATAATGTTAAAGAATGAGGAGAATGAGGATGAATAAGGGTCTGCTTATCGTTGTTTCTGCGCCTGCCGGCTGCGGAAAGGACACAATTCTTGAACAGGTACTGGCAAATAACGGCAATATTTTCTATTCGGTTTCCGCTACAACAAGAACAATCCGCCCGGGCGAGGTTGACGGAGCAAGCTACTACTTTAAGTCAAGGGACGAGTTTGAAACCATGATAAAAAATTCAGAGCTCCTTGAATACACCGAATACTGCGGAAA
>CAKSIR010000112.1 GCA_934462775.1 uncultured Ruminiclostridium sp. | reverse complement strand
TTCGCAATCTGCGGATTGCGACTTAGGGCTTTGCCCTAAGTACCCACCACCTTTTGAAAAAGGTGGACGAAAACTTTTAAATTGCCTTTCCGCAGCGCAAATTCAGCATATTATTCCGCAGCCTTTACCTCGTCCTTTTTCTCGGATTCGGCGGTTTCGGCTTCTTTTCCCTGCTTTTTGCCGCCCTTGCCCGCGGATTTTTTCTTTTTCGCCCTTGCGATAATCATTATCAGCAGAACAATTACAACTGCGCCTGCGCCTATGATAATGTACATAAGCGGCAGCGCGCCGCCTTTCGGCGTAAGGCAGAACGAAGAAGTGCCGTTTTCAAGGCTTACTCCGTCAACGATAACGTAGTTGCCGTTGTCGATTGAGGCGGTTTCAGTCCACGCGCCGCCAATGCTCTGCATTACGGCGTATTCCTTTCCGTCGTCGGGGACGAGGAAACGGAGCTTGGTTGGATTTTTGCCGCTGTAATCGGTGCCTGTGATTGTTACGAGCCTGAGCAGGGCGCTTTCGTCGTTCATTTTAAGGCTGCTGTCGCTTGAAACGGTGATAGCCGCCTTGTCGTCGTACAGTCCGTCCGCAATTACCAGCGGGAAGCCCCTTTCGTCCACCGCGTCAGTGGAAATTGCGGTGATGTAGTCGGTATAAACCGCGTTAATGACGTAAGAGAAAGTAACCATGCTGTAATCGAAATCCTCCCACGCTGCAAAGCAGCCCTCCTTTTCGGGAATTTCGGGAATCTCGCTTGCGGCGATTGAGTCGCCGTAGTTGAAGTTTATCGTCTTTATGACCTCGTCGTCGGCAACGAAGGTCAGTGAAAGCCTTGCGTTTTCCTCGGTAAGTCCGCACTTTTCGGCGTACCTTGCAAACTCAGCAGGCTGAGCCATTCCCGAGTAGCTTATGCCGTCAATTGCTCCGACGCCGCGGTCAACGAAGTAGTTGTGCTTGATTTCATCGGTGGTAGTGTCGTAGTCGCCTGCGATTGCGCCTATGTACTCCTTGCCGTCCGTGATGTCGGCAAGAACGTAGTTGCCCGTCATTTTTGAAGCGTAGCCCGCAATGCCGCCGATATAGGAGCTTGCGGAAATTGAAACGGTAGCGACGTTATTTCTCAGCGCGTAATAGGAGGCGCCTGCGATACCGCCTGCATAGCTGCCGCTTTTGCTTTCAATTCTGCCGTTTTCAGCGCAGTCGGCAACAAGACCCATATCCTGTCTGCCCACAATGCCGCCGACGCAGTTTTTCTTGGAAATGACCTCGCCGTAGTTTTCGCAGCCCTTGACTACATCGCGGATATAGAACTTGAACCGTACCGAAATGCTGCCGCTGCTTGTAATGTCGTCCTCGGGGTCAAGGTCGTACTCAACGCCCATTGCGCCCGCAATGCCGCCAACGTTTACGTCAGCCTCGATTTTGCCGTAGTTCCTGCTGTTTTTGGCCTTGCCTTGGGTGGAGGAATCGTCGTCCTCCTCGGAAAGGTCGGTGCTGTACTTTTTGAAAACGTCCTCAAGGGTTTCGGCGTCGTCGTACTCATTGCCCTTAAGGTCAACGAAAATCTGGATTATAGCGTTGATTGAGTCGCTGACAGCCTGAAAATCGTCAAGGAGGGTTTCGTTTTCGTTTCTGATAAGGGAGTTCAGCCGCGACAGCGTGGCGGTCATTCCGTCAAGCTCGGACTGAAGCGAATCCACCGCGTTGGTGTAATCCTCGTCAATATTGGGGAACGTAACCGTACCCTTGTCGGATAAATCCTGCATAATGTCGGAAATATCGCTGAAGCAGCCGCTGATTATCTCGGACATTTCGCTAAGCGCCGCGGCGCAGTCCCCCGCCTTGGTCGCAGCCTTTGAAAGGTTGTCGATAGCAGCCGAAAGGCTGTCCTCTGCGTCGTCGAAGTCCTTTCTTGAGGAGTCGATAATCTTTACCGCATAGTTGATTTCGTCAGCCGCGTTGCCGAGGGCGGTGATTGAGTTCTGAATACCGTTCAGGTCAATCTGCTTGTTTATCTCGGAAACGGCGTTCGAAATAATAACCATCTGGTCGGAAATTGAGGAAATCGCCGTGCTGATATTGTCGCAGGCAGCGGAAATTTTATCGTACTGCTCCTTTGGAATGTCGGAGTTTTTGATGTTGCTCAGTGCGTCCGTTACCTTTTTCAGCGCCTTTGAAGCGTTTTCCACCGCCTTGTTCATTTCGTCCAGCGCGTCCGAAAGCTCCTTGAGCGCTCCGTCCGCTGAGCCGTCGGAGTTGATTGCGTCAGAGAAGTGCTGCGCGGCGCTGTTCAGCTTATCCGCAGCGGTGTCAAGCTCCTCGGATGCCTGCTTCAGCTCCTCGTACATTGTGTCGTAGTCGGCAGGAGTTTTATTGGCGGCGTCCATTGCCTTTGCGAAATGCTCGCTGGCTCTGGTGAGCGCCTTTGAGCCCTCCGCTAAATCGTCAAGACCCTTGCTGATTTCATCGGGGTCGGTGGAGTCGATAATTTTCTTGATGGCGGTGTTCATTTTGCTCAGCGCGTCCGAAATTTCGGCTGTGCAGTCGGAAAGCTCCTTTAAGCCGTCGTCAAGGTTTTTCCAGTCCTCGGAGGAATTTATCCAGTCCTCAACGGTGTCCATTGCCTTTTTGATGTCGCCGAGGGCGGTGCTGATTGTTTTGCCGTTGCTTGCGACTACCTTAAGGGAGTCGGTTATTTTGGTAAGCTCAGCCTTTACCTTTGTGGTATCGCCCATTGAAGCGCTGAGGATTTTCAGCGAGTTTGAAATGTCGGAAATTGCGCTCTCAATGTGAGGAACTGCGTCCTCGATTCTGTCCATCGCCTTATCGGCGCTGTTCAGCGCCTCCTGCGTATATTCGCCGCTTGCCGCCATAAGGTCAAGAACAGTCTGTAACTGGTCGCAGAAAACGGTGAACTTATCCATTGCCTCGCTGAGGTCGTCGGTAACAGGCACAAGCCTGTCGATTACGTCGGAGGCTCTTGCGCTGATTTCGTTTATGCTGTCGGTGTAGCCGTTAAAAATGTCCTCGGTTTTGCCTGTGATTGTGTCGGCGTAATCCCCTACTCGGTCAAGCTGATTTATAAGGGTGTCCGTTTCGCCTGTTACGTTGGTGTTAGTGCCCTTTGCGTCCTCGATAAGCTTGTCAACGGCAGCCTTAAGGTTCTCGTTTTCATCGCCCAGCTTTTCAAGCAGATCCTCGCTGAACTCGATTGAGCGGAATGGCTCCATCTGTCCCACGATGCCGCCGCAGTCCTTTCTGCCGTAAATCTCGCCGTAGTTGGTGCAGTTGTTGACGTAGCCGCACTGTCTGCCGACAATGCCGCCAACGTTGTAGCCAACGTGCTGATAGCCGATAGTGCCTGAGTTCTTGCAGCCCTGGATTATTCCCGAGGAATAGCCGCAGATACCGCCTGTGTCGTTCTGACCGGTGACAACGCTTTCCTCCTCGCCTGCGGACGTGCCAGAGGTAAGACTGTCTATGTCGATGCTGGCAATGTCGAGCTTTACTTCCTTTTCGTAAATGTTGACGCCGCCCTCGTTTGAGCAGTTGATGACCGTACCCTCGTTGTAGCCGCAGATGCCGCCTGTGTAGGCAATTCCCTGCATTAAGGCGGTGGAGGTGCAGCCTGAGATAAGTCCCCCTGCGTTGTTGCAGCCTGCAATGCCGCCAACGTAGGAGTCGGCGTTTACGCTGCCGCTAAAGGTGCAGCCCACAATTCTGCCGCTGTTTCTGCCCACAATGCCGCCGATGTAGTTTCTTGTTCCCTCGGGGGCGTAGATTGCGGAAACGTTAAGGTTCTTGATAACGCCGGTTTTCTGGACGTATCTGAAAATGCCCATTGCAGAGCCGTCCGCCGTAAAGTGCAGACCTGAAATTGTGTGGTTTCCGCCGTCGAAGGTGCCGCCGAAGGTCGGAACGGCGGCGTAGTCGATTCCCGTAAGGTCGATGTCGGCGGTAAGCACATACTGCTTACCCACGCTGTATGAGTCAAGCTGACAGTCCCTTGCAAGCTTTGCAAGGTCCTCCGCCGTGTCGATATATATAAGCTCGCCCTCTGCGCTTGCAGGAAGAACGAAGTTTACCGAGCAAAGGAACATTGCGGCTGTCAGAAGAAGCGCTGCTAATCTTTTAATTTTCACTTTAATTCCTCCAATCTTGGCAGCGGCAGGGAGTTAATCCTCCAGTCTGTCGCTTACCTCCTTTAATCGCTCGGTTATTTGTTTATCCACCTTTTCCTTTATTTCGCCGTTGTCCGTTTCAAGCATTGCGTTTACGTCGCCGCGGATAATACCGTTAATCTCCGCGTCAACAATACCCGAAACATAGCCGCGGACGCGTCCGTTGACCCTGACAATGCCTGTGCGGTTCTTGACGATTTCGGGGCGCTTGATTGTAAAGGAGGTCTTTTCGATGATAATGTCGCCCACAAGGAGAATCTGCGGCAGAACGCACATTACAAGGAAAATAGAAATCAGCGTTCCGCGTCCGAGGCAGATACCGATAGAAGAAATTGTCGGGTCGGAGGAAAGGAAGCCGATAAGCAGTCCCGCTACCGCAAGGATTGCGCCCGATGTGATAATTGTGGGGAACGCCTGGTTAAGGGTTTCAACGATTGCCTTTTTCGGCGGCATTTCCTTTTTAAGCTCGGTGTAGCGGTTGCTGATAACGATAGCGTAGTCGATGTTCGCGCCCATCTGAATGGAGCTTACGATAAGGTAAGCAAGGAAGAAGATGTTGGTGTCCGTAATAACAGGGAACGAGAAGTTCAGCCAGATACTGCCCTCGATAATGAGCAGCAGCAGCACAGGCAGACCTGCGCTCTTGAACGTGAACACCAGAATGACAAGCACGAACAGAGCCGACAGAATACTTATCATCAGGTTATCGTCAACGAAGGAGCTTGAAAGGTCGTAGTCGCTGGTGGAGTCGCCCACGATAAAGCCCTCGCCGGGGTAATACTGATGTATAATGTCGTGGAGCTTGTTCAGCCACTCGAACGTTGCCTCGCCCTCCTCGTCAAGGTTGGTGTAAAGCAACATACGGGAGTAATCCTCGCCCTGAAGCTGCGCCTTGGCGTCGGTTATCTGCTGATTCAGGTCGTCAAGGGTTTCGTTCAGGTCGTCGTCGAGGGTAACGTAGCCCTCCTCCTTTTGGTCGTAAACGAAGCAGAACATATCGATAAGCGGAACCGCAAAGCTGTCAAGCCCCGACACGATCTGTCCGTATTCCTCCTGCTGATATGCGTAGGCGGAGTAGATAAGCTTGACTGCCTCGATGTCCATGTCGATCATTTCGGCGAACTGTCTTGGGGTCAGGGAGTCGGTGAGCTTGTAGTCGTCCGTTGCGTCAACGTTGGCAAGACCAAGCGCGGAATCAACCACGTCAAGCTCCTCGAATGCGTTCAGCAGCTGTCCCTCCGTTTTGTAGTCCCCTGCGGGAACCATTACAACGACCAAGTTCTTTGAGCCGAACTTTTCGTCTATTTTCTCCTCGGCAATCTGGGAGGCGTTTTTTGTGTATGTAGAAAGGGTTGAATAGCCGTAAACGTAGTTGCATTGGTTGGACAGGATAAAGCCGCCCACAAGGAACACAAGGAAAATAGGGGGAATTACGAAACGGGTAGCAACGTCCATTTTGCCCACGGCGGTAATGTTCGGTACGAAGTTTCTGTGGTGGGTGTTGTCGATTCCCTTGCTGAACAGCATGAGCAGACCCGGCATAAGCAGGAATACCGACAGAATCGAGAACATGATTGCCTTAATAAGAACCATACCAAGGTCAAAGCCAAGCTTGAACTGCATGAACATCATGGCGACAAGACCCGAAACAGTAGTCAGGCAGGAGGACGAAATCTCGGGAATCGCCTTTGACAGGGCGGTGATTACCGCCTCTCTGGCGTCCATTTTAAGGCGCTCCTCGGTGTAGCGGTTGCAGAGGATAATTGCGTAGTCGATAGCAAGGGCTAACTGAAGAACAACGGCTATCGAGTTTGATACGAATGAAATCTCGCCGAACAGGAAGTTTGTACCCATGTTGAGTATAGCTGCCGCGCCGAACGTAATCAGCAGAACCGGTATCTCAAGGTAGGTATGGGAAGTGAACAGCAGTACGGCGATAATGATTACAAGCACGATAACCACAACGACCTGCATTTCAGCGGCAATGGTTTCGGACATACTTGAGCCGACCTCGCTGTCTATGTAAACGTCGTAGGGCGAAAGCATTTCCTTCATCTCGTTCATGGCGTCAAGGCTTATCTGATCCTCCGCCTCCCCCTTGAACGTAACGCTGAACAGCGCCGAGCCGTCCTTGTAGTGGTCCTCGGTGTTGTCAAATTCGGCGGTGGTTATGCCCTCTATCCCCTCGACCTGCTCCGCCAGCTTTTCGGCGTCGGCGTAGGTGATATTGTCAATCATGACCGAGGCGGTGCCGTAGGTTGTGAACTCGTCGTTCATAATGGTAAGACCCTGGCGCGTTTCGGTCGTGTCGGGAAGATAGGTGGTAATGTCGTTGTTGATAGAAACCCAGCTCACCGCAAAAGCGCAGAACACTGCGGCTATGATAAAGAACAGGAAAACCGCCTTGCGCTTGTCGACAATGACGGCGGCAACCTTTATCATGGGGTTGGATTTGGCTTTCTTGTCGTCCATCTTCTTTTCGTCCTTTCCTTTATTTTTTCCAAAACTGATAGTCAGCAGCCTGCACCTCGCAATTCTTGATGTACGCACTATTATAATACAGAGCGCGTGGAATTTCCACAGGTGTTGCAGTATATGTTGTTTTGCCTTTATTATACCGATTTCAGCGCAGTTTTACAAGAAACTAATTGTAATAATTTAAGGGGTAAATTTTAGATTTTATTGTGCCAATTATACAAAATGACTGTTAGTCATTATTGTTTTTGCACACTGTGCCGCCAAAATGTTGCTTAATTCCAAAAAGATTATTAGCACTCTCACAGCCCAAGTGTTAGCACTCGCTATAAAAGAGTGCTAATTTTCATCTAATTATCACAAAAACGTAATTTTCCTGTCATACTTGAGCAATATAATACAGACAATGAAACGAGAAAAGGAGATGAAACCGATGAACCGGTGAGCGCGACATAGCTGATATGCCGAACATGAACTAAATTTTATGGGTTATCCCATCAGGAGGAATTTATATGTTTGGACTTACAAGATTAAACGATCATGACTTTGATTTACTGAATTCGTTCAGAGATTTTGAAAACAACTTCTTCGGCAGCGAAAAAGCATTTACCCCATGTAAAACCGATATTCGCGAAGAGGAAGATAAATATATACTGGAAGCTGAGATGCCGGGCTTTAACAAAGAGGACATCAAGCTTGACCTGAACGGTGACTATCTTGTTCTTACCGCCGAGCACAACGAAAACAAGGACGAAAAGGACAAGAAAGGCAATTACATCCGCAGAGAGCGTTCTTACGGCACTTACCAGAGAAGCTTCAACGTTGCGGGTGTAAACACCGAAGCAATAGACGCCGAGTACAAAAACGGTGTTCTGACGCTGATTTTGCCGAAAAAGGCGGAGGAAGCGCCCGCATCAAGACGTCTTGAAATCAAATAAGCTTTTTCCTATTCTATCCCCATTTCATATAGCTAAAATCCCCTCGCCAAAAGCGGGGGGATTTTGCCGGACTGCGTCCGGAGGCTGTTCTCGGGCTGCGCCCGGCAAGGCTGCGCCTTGAGGCAGTTCCGCCTTTTAATAGGTTTATGAAATCCCGCCGTGGTACTAACGGCGGGATTTTTTTGTTTATGGGATTTGTTCG
>CAKSIR010000111.1 GCA_934462775.1 uncultured Ruminiclostridium sp. | reverse complement strand
CCCCACAAGTGAATAATTTTCACAACAAAATCCTCGAAAAAGGCGCCGGTGGCGCGTTTTTCGACAGAATGAAATCTCCACAGCCAAAGACTGTGGAGATTGAATATTTATCCGATTAAGAAAGGATGGAGTGTTCGTCGTTTACGTCGAACAGGTGAATCTTGTTAGGATCAAGAGCCAGCTTAACAACATCCTGAGGTCTTGCTGTGCAGCGCGGAGATACGCGAGCTGTAAGCGGAATACCTTCACAAGTGAGGTACAGATATGTTTCAGCACCCATCATTTCTGTAACGTCAACAGTTGCCTCAATAACGCCTGTTGTAGCAGCGGAAATGAACATTTCTTCGTCGTGAATGTTTTCAGGACGGATACCGAGAGTAACTTCCTTGTCAACGTAGTACTTGAGAGCGTCAACGTCAGCCTTAGCGCTTGGAAGCTCAACATAGAACTTTCTGCCGCGTGTTGTCTTTGTATCTTCAGAACCGAATTCGATTGTGTACTTGCCGTTTAACATGATGAGCTTAGCGTTAATAAAGTTCATCTGAGGTGAACCCATGAATCCTGCTACGAACTTGTTTACAGGGTTTTCATACAGGTTGATAGGTGAATCGATCTGCTGGATGTAACCATCCTTCATAACTACGATTCTGTCACCCATTGTCATAGCTTCGATCTGGTCGTGTGTTACATAGATAAATGTTGTACCTAACTTCTTGTGGAGCTTGGATAACTCAGTTCTCATCTGTGCACGCAGCTTAGCGTCAAGGTTTGACAGAGGCTCGTCAAGTAAGAATACCTGAGGATCACGTACAATAGCACGTCCTAAAGCTACACGCTGACGCTGACCGCCTGATAAAGCCTTTGGCTTTCTGTCGAGTAAGTGAGCGATGTCGAGAATCTTAGCAGCTTCGTCAACCAGCTTCTTAATTTCGTCCTTTGGAACCTTTCTCAGCTTTAAGCCGAATGCCATGTTCTCAAATACTGTCATGTGTGGGTACAGAGCGTAGTTCTGGAATACCATTGCGATATCTCTATCTTTAGGAGCAACGTCGTTAACCAGTCTGTCGCCGATGAATAATTCACCCTCTGAGATTTCTTCAAGGCCGGCGATCATACGCAGTGTAGTTGACTTACCGCAACCGGAAGGTCCTACAAGGATGATGAATTCCTTATCCTTGATGTTCATTGTGAAGTCAGATACAGCTGTTACGCCGCCCGGATAACGCTTGTAAATGCCTCTGAGAGATAAACTTGCCATTATATATGCCTCCTGAAAAGTATTTTTATAGATTACTCATATATAATAACAGAATTTCACTCAAAATGGTAGTACCTAATTCACTAAAAATAAATTTAAAGCTTTATGTAAAATGACTAACCATAACAAAAGGACATGGAAAAGCCCCATTTTTTATTGTGAATTTCAACAAAAAACAGGTGTAAATCTGTTGAAAGTGGCTTGCTAATCATATTTTTTGGTGAATGTGCTTATTATCAACAGGGCAATTTTGTTGAATGTTAAACATATATATTGAATAGTAACTGAAAGGCGGTAACAAATATGTATAAAAGCACTAATTCAAACAGGTTTTACCTTGTTGCGGGAGCGATTGCAGCGGTTATTATAACCTTATTGCTTAAAGCTGCATTTACAAAAGCGGACGCTGAAGCTGCCTCGGCGGACGTTGGCGGGGTTGCGGAATTTCTTGCAGGGTACGGCTGGCAGGTGGACGCTGACAGCGCCGTTGTGAAAAATGTACAGATTCCGTCCAAGTTCAACGAGGTGTACGAGGAGTACAACAAGCTGCAAAAATCACAAGGCTATGATCTGTCCAGATACCGCACCGATTATGTTAGAGAGTATATTTTTCCGATTACGAACTACACCGACAGCAGCGGTAACATTGTTGAAAACGTGTACGCTCACGTTTTGCTTAGCGGTAACAAGGTTATCGGCGGAGATGTATGCTGCACTGAGCTGGACGGATTTATGCACGGCTTTGCCGGACAGGAATGTCGGTAAAAGCAGGGAAATCCCCCAAAAATCCGCTGTGGGAGGGATTTTCGGGGGATTTCATGTTTTTGAAGGTTTTATTCAGCAGCAAGCTCAAAGCGTTCGCCGTTAATGGAAATTGCCGCGATTTCGTTTACGTCAACCGCAAATCTGCAATATCCCTGTTCGGCGCTTTCGCTGTAATATTCAAGCTTATTCCTTGAAACGGCGTAGCCGTCATAGCCGTAGGAAAGTCCGCCGTTAAACTGGGTGTTTATTTCCTTTCCGTCTTTTGTTATGAGCAGAATTTCGTCCTGCGGGAACCCCTCGGAAGCGTTCTCTTGGTACTCCTTAAGCTCTATAAAGCCCATGGTGCAGCCAATTTCAATATCTCTGACCTCAACCGTATACTCCTCTATTTCGTCGCTTGACGGATTTACGGTATAATTCTTGGTTCTCTTGAGAGTAACCGCCCTGTTCAGGTCGTCCTCCTTTATATGAAGCTTTTCGGAGGCTTTTTCCGATGGGAAGTAGTCAAAGCTTATGCTCCATTCAAGGGGCAGAGAAACCACGGACGAAAGGTCCGCAGGCGTTCCGTCAGCATAGCTTGCACCGCTGTCGGATCTTTTTGCTCCTATTTCGTCAATATAGCTGAAAAAGTCATCTGACGGATAGAAGCTGTCGCCGCTGACGGTTATTTTTTCGCCTGCAAGGCTTGTGTCCTCAATATGGTCAAATTCAACCGAAAGCTCTGCTGAAATCAGAATATTTCCTGCCTCGTTAATCTGAGTATAGCTGTACTGTCTGCTGTCCGCACCGGGGTTTTCCCAGTCGCACTCTGACGTAATAATACCCATGAGAGTTGAATCGTCATTCCTGTTAAGGAAGTAATCCGTAACGGGTTTACCGTCCCTGCGGCTTATTTCAATGCTCATTATGGCGCAGTCGTTTCCGCCTGTAACTCCGAGCAGAGAAACGTTATAGTCCTCGTCAGACGCAGAAGCCTTCACATTCTCCGCTCTGCCCATAAGCAGGTAGGAATATTCGGTTTCGGCGTTGATTTTGCTGCCGAAAATATCGTTGAAGCTGATAATTCCTGCCGCAGCCGCTCCCGTTACACCGAGAGTAATTGCAGCCGCCGCAGCTATTGCTGCTGCAAAGGGTTTTCTTGCTGCTGTTTTGTTTTCCTTTTCCGCTTTCATTTTTTCCGTCCTTTCAAACACGCTTTTCATAATTTCTTCGCTGTTTTTTGAAGGAACAACTTTGGAAAAGGATTGGCTGATAAGCTTTTTATAGTTCATATAAACCCTCCTTGATTATAAGCGATTTAAGCTGTTTTCTCGCCCGAAAAAGTCTTGAGGTTACGGCGGTTTGCTTTTCGCCGAACATTGCCGCAATCTCCTTTACGGAGTAGCCCTCGTAGTAATGCATATAAAGGGCAAGCCGATTTTTTGGCTTCAGCTTCATTATCAGGGGAAGAATGCCGTCATCGTATATTTCCGATTGATTTGCGGGTTTGTCGATGATTTCCTCCGTAATTGGCATGGAAAGGCGGTGCCAGCCTGATTTCAGAAGATTTTTCCCCATATTTGCAGCTGTTTTAATAAGCCACGCTTTTATATGCTCATCATTTTCAAAGGTAAGCTCCGAGGTATAAAGCCGCAGAAAAGCCTCCTGCATTATATCCTCTGCGTCTGCGGCGCTGCCCGTTCGGCAGTAAGCGGCGCGGTAAACCGTTCCGCTGTAAAGCTCTATAAGCCGTTCAAATTCCGCTTCCCTCATTTAGTTCCTCCTTTGCTGAAAGGTCCTTTCACTTATAACACAATTCAGAACCCGAAAATGTCACGCTGTTTAAAAATTTTGCGCTAAGGGTCAGATTGTTTATATTATAGCTTATTTTTTTGTTTTTTCAAAATTCTGTTAAGGATTTGTTCAATGATATTGTTTTTTTGGAAAAAAAGATATATACTATATAAATAAGACGTTAAAAGAGAAGGATTACCGATGAATAGAAAATATATGTTTCTGTCCTTTTTTATGGTGGCATTGTTTATAAGCGCAAGTATGTTTGCTGCAATGACTTCGGCGGAGGATTATTCATATCAGTCCGAAGCAAGCCGCGTAAACACGCTGCGCACCTCTTACAATGACGAATACTACTCGGTCTTTACCACGGATAAGGACACAATCACTGCCGACGGAGTTTACAAGGGGGATTCGGTGGTTGAGTTCAACGTAACTCAATGCAGCTCCTACAAAACCTCGGTAAAACTCGATTCGGGCGAGGGCGGAAGATATCACGCCGAGTTTACCGCCGTGCCAAGGCAGTCAAGCGCCACAATACAGCTTGTTATGCAGTCTGGAACGACCCTTAACTACCGCGTTGAGCACGATGGCAGCGGTTGGTTTTTCTGCGACAACGGACTTGGAGAGCAGCTTATGGAAAAGCTGGAAAGTCCTATTGAGATAACCACCGTTGCCAACGCTTACTATGTAAGCGGAGCTGCTGACCCTGATGAAATCCGGCGCACGCTGAATACAGTAAGGGAAACCGCCGACAAGGTCTGCGAAAACGCTGCGGGCGACTATGAAAAGGCTCGGCTTATTGCAAGGTGGGTCGCTGAGAATATCTACTACGACATCGACGCCCGCGACGGCGGAGTTTCGGTTGATACTATCGCTATTGCAAGCGTGCTTGAAACAAAGCGCACCGTATGCGGCGGCTTTGCAAACCTTTACTGCGCAATGCTTGAAAGCCAGGGAATAAAGGCGGTGAACATCAAAGGCGGAGTTGCAGGCGCAGGCGGCGTTACATACGCAACCTTGCCGACAGGAGTGGAAAACCACGAGTTTACCGCGTTCTACTATAATGAGGAGCAGCGCTGGGTGCTTGTTGATTCCTGCTGGGACACCACAAACCGTTACGAAAACGGTGAATATAAATCGGGAGTTCAGGACGAGCAGTATTTCGATATTACACCCTTGGCGCTTTCCATGAATCACCGCGGCGACAAGGCTGAACAGCGCCATTATTTCGATTCCCTTGTTTTTCTGGAGGAATACCTGAGCACATCTGCGGAAACAACTGCCGATGAAGCGGAGGAGGTTCCCGCTGAAACAACGGCTGTTACCGACGAAAAAACAAACGAAAACGCTGAGCAAGATCCACCAGCTCAGCCCGATACGGTTGACAACGGCGGAATTATACTATATATTATTATAGGTGTTATTTCAGTTGGAATTATCGCTGCGGCGATTTTCATAATCAAAGCGAAAAGAAAGGATTAACAAAATGGTAGTAATTGAATTTGAAAACGGCAAGCAGATCAAGCTTGAGCTTTATCCGGAGAAGGCTCCTGTTACAGTAGAAAACTTTGAAAAGCTGGTTAAGGAAGGCTTTTATGACGGACTGACCTTCCACAGAATTATCAGCGGCTTTATGATTCAGGGCGGCGATCCGCTTGGCAACGGCACAGGCGGTCCAAAGGAAAAAATCAAGGGCGAATTTAAGGCAAACGGCTGGGATAAGAACGACATCAAGCATGAGCGCGGCGTAATCTCCATGGCAAGAGCGATGGACCCCAACTCCGCAGGCTCGCAGTTCTTCATCATGCATAAGGACGCTCCTCACCTTGACGGACAGTATGCCGCATTCGGCAAGGTAATCGACGGTATCGAGGTCGTTGACGAGATTGCTTCCGTTGAAACAGACTGGAACGACAAGCCGACCACGCCTGTTGTAATGAAGAAGGTAACAATTGTTGACTAATGGAAATCAGGAGGTTTGATTATCTGCCTGATGACTCAAGGGCAATAAGGCAGGCGGTTTTCGTGGACGAGCAGGGCTTTGAGGTTGAGTTTGACGATACGGACGATAAAGCTGTTCACCTTGTGGGGTATGATAACGGAAAGCCCGCTGCGGTTTGCAGATTTTTCTGCGATGACGAGCATAGCTCCTACATGATTGGCAGAATTGCAGTAGTCAAAGAACTGCGCGGAAAGCATTTAGGCGAGCAGATGGTGCTTGCAGCCGAGAAATTCATCAAGGAAACAGGCGGCGAAAAAGCGTCGCTGTCGGCTCAGCTGAGAGCAAGCGGCTTTTACGAAAAGCTTGGCTATACCAAAAGCGGCAGCGAATACTATGACGAATATTGCCCTCATGTGCTGATGAGCAAGGAGCTTTAAACAAAATAAATCCGTCAAGGCTGTTTTAAGCGGCTTGGCGGATTTTTTGTTGACAACGAATTAAGTTTTGTGTATAATACAATGTAATAATAAAGCAAAGAACGGAGGAGAAGCAATGAGGAATTGCGTTTGCACAGCTCCATGCAAGGAATGACGGACTGCATGGAGAAATGACTTTACGTCATGCCTTGCATATCTTAGCTGAAAATTAAACTAAGGAGCAAGGTAAAATGAAAACCCTGAAAGAACTCAAATACTTTATCTTTTTATGGCTTACACAGTCATTTTCATCGTTGGGCAGCGCGATGACCAATTTTGCGCTGGTAATCTGGCTTTACGAGGACAGCGGATCGGCGCTTACAACGGCGCTGCTTACGGTCTGCTCTTATGCGCCGTACGTTATCATGAGCATTTTTGCGGGCGTAATAAGCGACAAATGGAATAAGAAAGCCGTTATGCTTGTCTGCGACAGTTTTGCCGCAGCCTGCACGGCGGTGACGTTGATTCTGCTTAAAACCGGCAGCCTTGAAGTGTGGCATCTGTATATACTCAACGGGCTTAACGGGCTTATGAACTCTGTTCAGGCTCCCGCGTCGGACGTTGCGTCCACGCTGCTGACGCCTGAAAAGCACTATCAGAAAACCAGCGGAATGCGCTACTTCTCAAGCTCTCTTGTGTCAATTCTGACGCCTGTTTTTGCAGCGGCAATGGTGTCGTTTGCGGGAGTTGAGGCGGTAATGCTTTTTGATCTGTCAACCTTTGCGGCAGCGTTTCTGATACTGCTGCTGTTTATCAGAATTCCCGAGGCTGACAAAGAATCGAACAGCGGCGAAACAGTGCTGCAATCCGCAAAAAACGGTATCGGCTATCTTAAATCCAACAGGGGCATATTGTATATGATATTGTTTTTGTCGGCAATAAATCTCATTGCCTCCATTCATAATGCAATTCTGCCTGCCATGGTGCTTTCAAAAAGCAATGAAGCTACTCTTGGATTTGTAAGCGGCTGCGTCGGCGCGGCAACATTGCTTGGAAGTCTTATTGCCACATTTTTTCCGAAGCCGAAAAGCAGAATTACCGTAATGTGCAACTGCCTGCTGTTTGCAATGAGCATGGAAAATTTTCTCCTGGCGTTCAGCGGCAGTCCCGCTATCTGGTGCGTGGGCGCGTTCCTTGGGTGGACTGCAATCCCACTTATGAGCGCCAACTACGATGTAATTTTACGCAGCAACGTTCCAACAGAAATGCAGGGACGGGTTTACTCCGTAAGAAATACTCTCCAGTTTTTCACTATACCATTGGGCTATTTCCTCGGAGGCCTGCTGGTTGACAACGTGTTTGAGCCGTTTATGGCGAGCGCCTCGGAGAGAGGTATGCTGAACGTCTTTTTCGGTGAGGGAAAAGGCTCAGGGGCGGCGTTCCTGTTTTTCATAATAGGAGTCGCAGGCGTGGCGGTGTGCCTTATTTTCCGCAGAATAAAAGCAATGCGTGCGCTGGAAGAGAAAACGGATAATATATGAAAGCGAAGAAGGCTGACCGTTATGGTCAGCCTTTCAGTGTGTCGAAAAAGTCAAATTTAAAAGTTTTCGTCCACCTTTTTCAAAAGGTGGTGGGTACTTAGGGCAAAGCCCTAAGC
>CAKSIR010000110.1 GCA_934462775.1 uncultured Ruminiclostridium sp. | reverse complement strand
CCCCACACCCCTGCAAAAAAGCGCCTTGTATAAGGATTTCGACTTCTGCGGAAGTCGACTTAGGGCTTTGCCCTAAGTACCTACCACCTTTTGAAAAAGGTGGACGAAAACTTTAATTCTTTGGCAAAGGCGATGCGTCTTTCGCCGCCGCGTCCTTATCGTAAAAATACTTTATTATATCACGCCTGGTGATTATTCCGCTGAATGTGCCGCGGTCGTCTACAACAGGTACAAAGTTCTGGTCCATTACCCTCAGCAGCAGCTCGTCCATTGTCGCAGTTACCTTTACAGGCGGATTCCAGCCCCTGCGGATTATCTCGCTGACCGTGTATTCCTCCTGCTTCTGCATTTTCGCCGCGCCCGAGCTGATAATGTGCCACAGGAAATCCCCCTCGCTCACCGTGCCCACATAAAGCCCGCTGTCCGATATGACGGGCAGCGCGGTGTAGCCGTGGAATTTCATCTTTTCAAGCCCCTGCCGCAGGGTCGAGCTGTCGTAAATATATGCAATTTCCGTTTTGGGTTTAAGCAGAAAAAGTATGTTCATAAGCACCTCTCGTCTGTTTGTATGAGCCTATTCTATCACAGAAATCAAAAAAGCTTATGTGCGAATTGTGAAATGCAGATGAATCAGCAGCCCAGCTTTTTCCACTTGCTTTCGTCCTCAACGTCGTCAAAGAACGCAGCGTAGGTGTAGCCCTGCGCCTCTAACGCGCCGAACTGCTTTCCAACCTTTGACGCCTTGAGAACAACCGAAACGTTCATTCTTTCTCTCAGCGGCGCAGCCTTTTTCATGCCCTCTGCAAACTGCTCCTCGGTGCAGAGGATAGCCAGCTTGTCCACAGCGTCAGCGGAAGCGTTCTTGCTCATAAGAATGCCGAAAATTCTCTCAAAGCCGATGGAGAATCCGACTGCGGGGATAACCTCTCCCGTGAACTTTCCGATAAGGTTGTCGTAGCGTCCGCCGCCTGCGATCGCGCCGCCGTATTCGGGGCATACGACCTCGAAAACAGTGCCTGTGTAGTAGCTCTGACCGCGTACTAAGGACAGGTTGAACTTAACGCTGTACTTACCGCCCGAAATGCTCTCAACGCTGTCGATAATGGACTTGACCTGCGCAAATTCCTCGCACTCGCCGCAGATTTTGGTTACATAATCCAGCGAGAAATCCCCGCTGCTCAGAAATTCCGCAAACCTTGCGACTGCGCCCTCGTTAAGCTCCTTTTCCTTAAGCTCGGCAACAACGCCCTCTGCTCCGATTTTGTCCAGCTTGTCGAAGGAAATGCAGACGGTGTTGAAGCTTTCCTCCTCAAATCCGCAGCAGGAAAGAAGCTTGCTCAGAATACGGCGGTCGTTGATGTTTACGGTGAAGTTGGTCATGCCGATATTTTCAAGCGCATTGCAGGTTGCGCAGATAAGCTCGATTTCGGCGGTGTTTGACTTGTTGCCGATTATGTCGATGTCGCACTGGGTGAACTGGCGCATACGGCCGTTCTGCGGCTGCTCGGCGCGGAAAACGTCGCCCATCTGGATAAACTTGCAGACGCTGGGCAGCTCGTTTCTGTTGTTGGCGAAAAATCTTGCAAGGGGCAGCGTAAGGTCGTATCTCAGTCCCATGTCCGCAAGGTCGGAGGAGCCTGCTTCAATTGCCTTTTTCAGCTTTTCGCCGCGCTTCATAATGCGGAAGATAAGCTTCAGGTTTTCGCCGCCGTCGCTGTTGTCCAGATTCTCGATGCTCTCGAGCATCGGAGTTGCAATGGAGCTGAAGCCGTAGCTTTCGTAGGTGTTTCTGATTTTCAGCATAAGCCGGTTTCTGACGGCGTTTTCCCTTGGCAGATAGTCGGCTGTACCCTTTAAAGTCTGTTTTCTCATGTTGTATCCTTTCAATAAAAAATGCTATAAAAAAACTCACGGCCGCACCGTGAGTAAATCATCATCGGCACAACCACAAAAAGCAATCATGCCCTGAGGAACGATTGCCGGTTCAGATATGGTGATGATGAAAAAATGTATTCATAACAAACCCCGCTGATAATTTATAATGCTATAATATCACTTACAGAGAGGTTTGTCAAGTGTATGACCTGCGGGCGAACCTTTTTATTCTTCCTTGCAGTAGCTGTCGTAAAGGCCGCAGACCTCCTCGGACGGTCCTATCATCTTCACCTGTCCGTGATCCAGCCAAAGCGCTCTCCTGCACACCTTTCTCACCTGCGCCGAGGAATGGGAAACAAGGAAGATGGTCACGCCGTTTTCCCTCATTTTGTCCATTCGCTCCTCGCTCTTTTTGCGGAATTTTGCGTCGCCTACCGACAAAACCTCGTCCGCGATAAGTATGTCGGCGCGTACAAGGGTGCTTATCGCAAAGGCGAGCCTTGAACGCATACCCGACGAGAAATTCCGCACGGGAACGTCCACAAAGTCCTCCAGCTCCGCAAAGTCGATGATTTCGTCAAAGCGCTTTTTCATGTACTCCCTTGTATGGCCGTGCATGGAGCCTACAAGGTAGATATTCTCGCGGGCGGACAGGGAGTTGTCAAAGCCTGTTCCCATAGCGAAAAGCGGCGCGATTGAGCCCTCGGTAACAAGCTTGCCGCTTGTGGGCTTAATAATCCCAGAAATAAGCTTCAGAAGCGTGGTTTTTCCTGCGCCGTTTGTGCCTACAATGCCGAGGGAATCGCCCTTTTTCACGTCAAAGCTAACGTCCCTCAGCGCCCAGAACTCATCGAAAAACAGCTTGCCCCTTACCATATTTATAACGTATTCCTTGAACCGCTCCTCTTTTTCGCGGCTCAGGTTGAACATCATCGAAACGTTTTCCGCTTTTACGGCAAATTCGCTCATTGCTAAATTCCCTTCCTTTAAATATAAAGCATAAACTTGTTTTCGTTTTCCTTAAAGGTGAAAATCCCCATCAGCAAGGTGATAACAGCATACGCCGCCGTTATCAGCAAGGTCTTTTCGGGCGGCATTACTCCCTCGTGGACAATGCACCGCATGAAGTAAATGTACTGATAGGCGGGGTTGATGTCGAACACGAACTGATACTCAACTCCAAGTATGCTTGTAGGATAGAAAATCGCCGAGAGCCACATCCAGAGGGTGGTTGCAATTCCGTAAAGGTGGTTTATGTCGCGGAAAAACGTGCCGTAGGTTGCAAGAATAAGGGCAAGGCCCATTGCAAAGGCAAACATCAGCGCCAGCAGCAGCGGAAGCAGCAGCAAATACGGCGTTATCGGCGCGCCAGTCATAAGCATTACTATAAACAGCGCTATCATGGAGAACATCAGATCCACCAGCGACTGCACTACCTTTGAAAAGACGAATACATATTTGGGAATGTAAAGCTGCCTTATAAGGTCGGCGCTGCCGATTATCGAATCCATTCCGAGCCTGCCCGCTCCCGAAATAAAGCTGAACACAAGCTGTCCGCAAAGGAGGTATACAGGGTAGTTGTCAATGTTTCTCTTAAAAAGCGCCGAGAAAACGAACGCCATTACCAGCATTGAAAGCAGCGGATTAAGCACCGTCCACACAATGCCCAGAGCGGATTTATAGTATTTTTTCTTTATGTCGCGCTTTACGATTTCTTTCGTAAAGGAAAGGTATTTGAATATGCTGCCGTTTTCCTTGTTACTCACGTTTTCTCCTTAAATCTGTTTGTTTATCGTTTTTTTGTTGTCGCCGCCTACCATTGCGTCAAAGCAGTAATTTCCAAGCACCGCCCTGAGATATTCGCAGTTATTCTCTGCGGCGTGCTTGAACGGCGCGTATGCGTCGCTGCCGCTTATGTCGAGCATATAGGGGTATTTTTCAAATGCGGCGCAGTAGTCCCTTACAAAGTCCTTTATTCCGCGGTGTATTTCAAGGGTCACGCTGTCGCTGCCGCCGTCCCTTTCAAAGAATTTCAGCTCATAGCCGCCGTCCCTCAGTCCGAAGCCCTTGAACTGGGGAGTGGGAGAGCCTAACATCATCTCGAAGAAGATGTTGTGTCCCGAGGCTGCGCTGTGGAACTTGAAATTGTCGTAATTCTCCCGCTGAGAAAAGCAGTAGGAGAACATTTCGCCGCTTTGCATAAAGCTTTCGCTTATGGAGCTTTCGTAGCAGCCCTTGCCGTTCGCGCCTGCGATTGCGGCGTAAATCCTGCACGGTATGCCGTATTCCCTTGTCACAAGGTGATTCATGATTACCGCGCCGCTGCCTGCCCAGCCCACGTCCACTGCCAAAGCGGTTTTGCAGTCCTTGAGTATCTCCTCAAAGTACAGCCTTGCCGCCGCCCGCTCGTCCTTGTACGCGTCAAGTATAGCTTGGCTGTTATTGCAAAGCTCCTCCGCAAGCTGTTCGCCGTTTTTCTCCGTAAGCTCCGCGTCAAGAGGCAGGGTGATTTTTTCGAGCAGCCCCTCCGCGCCTGTGTCGAGGACTGCCTTTTCAACGGTTATGCCCTGATTTTCCTTGTGGGTGACAAACCGCCTTATGTAGTCGCTCCTGTAATAGCCGAATCCCAGCTTTGCCGCCGCAAAACGGGACCAGTAAACATACTCCGTTCTGCTTTCGGGGTACATTTTGTCGTAAACCTGCTTCAGAATGTCCCCGTCGCGGGCAAGGAAAAGCACCTTGTCAATGCCCTTACGCTCCGCAATGCCGTGTATATAGCGGCAGTAGCCAAGCACCGCAATTCCCGCACAGGCGTAGCCGTATTCGTACAGCATGGAGTATTTTCCCGCGCCCGAATGAAAGCGAGCGTCCACAATTCCGCAGTACGCGGAGCAAACCATGGCGGACATATCGGTAGGTCGGTAAAGAACACCTGCGTGGTTCACGTTCATGTAGTGGAAAGACTCAATGCCGTACTTTTTGGGCATTTCCGCGTCCGACTGCATATTGTCCCCCACATGGATAACGGTTTTTCCGCTGTAATCAGCCTTTATAAGCTCGTATACGCTGCCCTCGGTTTTGGATTTTTTCAGCTCGTTGGACAGGTACAGCCTGTCATAGCCAACGAAGCCGTTTTTACGGAGTATCGCCTCGATATGCTCCCGCAGGAGATACATATCCGAGGTAATTATAACGCATTTTCCCGCCTTTTGCAACAGGTCGTAAACCTGCTTCATGTACGGGTTTGCAAAGCAAAGGTCAAGCTCGGTTTCAGCCTCCGCCCTTATTCCCTCGGCGGCGGGGATTCCGAGATACCTTTCGGCGCGGCGGTAAATGTCCTTTATGTCGATTTCGGCTGAACCGCCATTTTTTTTGCTTTCAAGGCGGCACTGCCGCTCCGTTTCCGTGCGGAGATTGACAAAATCAAGATAGCCAAGCTTTTCGCCCACGATGTAAAACAGGTCGGTAGGGCGCACAAAGGGGCGCAAAATCAGCGTGTCGAATATGTCGAAGGAAACCACGTCGTATTTTTCAAGCCGCTCTGCAAGCTCCTCAGGGGGAATGTTGTTGTAAAGAGCGGATTCCGCGCCCTTTGAGTAGGGCTTGTGGCGCAGGCTTTCATCGTAGCGCTCAAGCTTTTTGTCCCCCAAGGCATAGTAGGAAAAGTTCATTCCCAGCAGGGTGAGCCACGTTTTGAAACGGTTTCGGCTGTGGTTTTTCTTCAGCAGGTCAACGTAGGACTCGTAGTGGTATTTAATTGTGGGTTTCCGCCTGACAAGCAGGTTGTACATTGATTCCTTTATTGACATTTTCAGATACTCCGTCGGTTATAGTGCCTGTCCTTCAGCCTTGCAAGCAGCCTTTGCGGAATCAGCCCCACTATCAGCGGCTTTGCAAGATAAATTATCCCTTTCGGGTACAGTCCAAGCTGCTTAAAGCCCTCCGCCTTTACTGCGACCTGCTGGATTTTTTCACGGTAGGAGCGGCGCTTTACCGTTTTTTCGCTTTCCTGAAAGGCGTAAAGCCGCTCCTTTATCGTGTACCCCTCGCAGCCCATGCTGTACATTTTCATGAAAAGGGCGTAGTCCTCGCAGCGCTGCGCCTTTTTCTCAAGGCTGTACATTCCCGCGTCAATCACCGCCTGCCTTTTCAGCGCGCAGGCGCCGTGCATAAAGGGAATCGCAAAGAGGAAATCCTCCCTTGCGGGCTTTTCGGGGTAGTCCCGCTTTCCCCACACTCCGTTTTCGTCGAAAAGCAGTATGTTGCTGGAGATAATGCCGCAGCCTCCGTCCCCGTAAGCCCTGACAATGGCGGAAAAGCGCCCCGGCAGCGAGTAGTCGTCCGCGTCCTGACGGATAAGCAGCTCGCCGCGGCTTTGCTCAATGCATTTGTTAAGGCAGTAGGACAGCCCGTGGTTTTCCTTTTCGGAAAGGTACACAATGCGCGGGTCGTCAAAGCCTGCGATTATTCCGTCCACATATTCCCCCGAGCCGTCGTTCATTATCACGAACTCGAAATCGCCGTAATCCTGCTCCAGAACCGACTTCACGGCGCGGACTATCTCCTGCTCGGAGTTTTTGTAAACGCTCATTATTACCGAAACCGTTATTTTTTCAGCACCCATAATATCTCCCAAAGCAGCGAGTTAAGCCGATAAAAGCCGCCCTTTCCCGACAGAACCACCGACCCGTAGGGCCAGAAAACAGGCCGCGCCGCCGAATCCGCCCTAATCAGCTTGCGGTACATTCTCAGCGGCAGTATCAGCCCTTTAAGCTGCTTTTCCGTCAGCTCCTCCGCAATGGGGAAACGGCGCTCCTCGGAAATGTCGTCCGAGAAGTAAAGGCTGCTGCAATGCTCCGCAAATCTGTGTGGCGGCTTGTACATAAGACTATACAGTTTGTTTAGGTTTGCCTGTTTATTACTTTCGGAATAATCGTATTCCCTTTCCGCAAAGCGGACTATTTCCTGCCCCATTGCCTTTATAAAGGGGTTTGCGCTGTTTAAGCCGCCTTTTTCGTCAAGGACGGGAACAGCCTTACCGTCCCTCTGCTCGTATCCCACGGTCATGCCCTCGGGAGCGGAGCAAATCGCCTCGAACAGGTGGTTGTTGAACCTTGCGGCGCCGATTACGGAGCGGTTTTTGCTGAAAGCGTAGGTGAAGTAGTCCCCGTCGGCGGGGTTCTGCCGGTTGTACAGCCCGAAATAGTAGCCGCTGAGCCGTTCGGTATAGCCGACGCTTTCAAGGAGCAGCCGCAGCGTGTGCTGCACCGAGCCTGTCCAGCCGCTGTCCGCAAAGGCGAATTTCTCATTCAGATTGATACTGTTCCGCAGATATTCGGCGCAGGCGGGGCGGCGCTCGGCGCCTATTCGGTCAAGGGCGCGGTTGTAGGCTGTGCTGTTTTTCAGCCTTTCGGTCAGCGCTCCAAGCTCGGATTTGCTGAGCAGTGCGTTTTCATCGGCGGTGAAGCCGATGTCGCGGTAGATTTCGCCACGCTGCTCCGCAGTAAGAAACAGGCGGTCAAGGAGAGCCTTCGGGGTCACGCTGACGCCGCTCATGAGGAAAAGACCGTACACCTCGCTGCGGGGCATTATGCCGATCGCGCTTAACCGCAGTGACGCGCGGGAGCAGTACAGATAGCGCAGCTTCAGCCCGTATTCTCTTTTCGCCGCAAGCTTTTCGGCGATTTTCTGCATAAGATAGCCGTCCCTCGCAAGGAAGTACAGGGTTTTCACGCCGTTTTCGGCGGCGGTTTTCAGTATGTAATCCACAAAGCCGCACATTGCCGGGGCGATGTATTCGGCGGCGATTTGCTCTGCGCAGTCGGTGTCGGCGGTGCGTTCCGCCCTTTTCGGCGCGATTTTTTCTTCAACAATATCCATCTCAATGTAAAATCAAGAGCAGCACTGTTACAAACGGTACTGCTCTTGTTGTGTTTAGTTATT
>CAKSIR010000109.1 GCA_934462775.1 uncultured Ruminiclostridium sp. | reverse complement strand
CTAACGCTCTGCATATTACAGAGCGTTCATTTTTATTCAATTATACCTCGCGTAAAACGAACAGGAGGTGCAAACTCGGCTGAATCTGCACCTTGCCTATTCCTCCCATTTCATATTCTTTCTTATCTCCGCTATAAATAATACCATACGCTGTCCCTTTATTCAAGGGCTTTTGCGGCTGCTGCAAGAGAATTTTCGCCTGCAAATTTATTAAATATGACGGTTGACTTTTGCGGCAAATTCAGTCAATGGCTTTAAATTCACATTGAAAACCTTTACACGATTTCATGTAAACAAATGTAACAGCTGTACCGCAAACGCATAATTATACCGAATGTATAATCACAAGGAATATTTAACAGACAGTAGCTGATTTTGCAACCTTTCAATGCCTAAAATTGCAAAAAATCGCTTTAAAGACTTGAAATGCACGGCGAATAATGATATAATTAGTAATATGTTACATAAACACTGCGTTAAAGTGTCACTTTGATAAATTCGGAGGTTGCTCTTTTGGATAATTTACTTGAAATAAAAGACCTGAACGTTGAATTTAAAAACGGTTCGGGCGGAATAAAGGTCATATCCGATCTGAGCCTGTCTGTCGGCAAAAACGAAACCCTCGGCATTGTCGGCGAATCGGGCAGCGGCAAGAGCGTAACCTCCCTTTCAATAATGCGGCTGCATAACCCCCAGTCCACCGTTGTTACGGGCGAAATCAACCTTGATGATAAGAATCTGCTGGCTTTGTCCGAAAAGGAAATGCAGCAGGTGCGCGGCAACAAAATCGCAATGATTTTCCAAGAGCCGATGACCTCGCTGAACCCTATTCACACCTGCGGCAAGCAGATAATGGAGCCGATTCTCCTCCACACCAAGGCAACCAAAAAAGAGGCGAAAGCAAAGGCGCTGGAGCTGCTGGAGCTTTGCGGAATCCCCGACCCCGCACACCGTTTTAACGAGTATCCCCACCAGCTTTCGGGCGGTATGCGTCAGCGTATCATGATAGCCATCGCCCTTGCGTGCAGCCCCGAGCTGCTTATTGCGGACGAGCCTACCACCGCCCTTGACGTAACGATTCAGGCGCAGATTTTGCAGCTGATGAAGGACATCAAGAAAAAAAACAATATGTCCATTATAATGATAACCCACGATTTGGGCATTGTGTCCGACTTCTGCGACAGAGTTGTTATCATGTACACGGGCGAAATCGTGGAGAGCGCCCCTGTTAAAAAGCTGTTTTCCGACCCGCTCCACCCTTACACAAGCGGTCTTATCAACGCATTGCCGCGGCTTTCAAAGGACGTTGACCGTCTGGAGGCAATCGAGGGAATGGTGCCGGACGCCGACAAAATGCCGAAAGGCTGCCACTTCAATCCACGCTGCAAATTTGCGACAGAACGCTGCAAAAAGGAACACCCTCCGCTGCGCACCCTTGACGACGGAAGATGCGTCCGCTGCTTTCTGTTCGACGATATAGGAACTCCCGAAAGGAACGAAAATGAGTGAAGAAATCCTGCTTAAGGCAGAAGACGTAAAGCAATATTTTACCGTCAAAAAGGCAAAGGGCAAGAAAGCTACCCTGAAAGCCGTTGACGGAATTTCCATAGATATTTACAAGGGCGAAACCTTCGGACTTGTCGGCGAATCGGGCTGCGGAAAATCAACTCTCGGTAAAGTTTTCCTCAGATTATACCCGCTGACAGGCGGCAGAATAGAGTTTCACGGCGAAGATATTTCCCACCACAAGGGAAAGGCGCTGAAAGACTTCCGCATGAAAACCCAGATGATTTTCCAAGATCCAAGCTCCTGCCTGAATCCCCGCCGCAAAATAAAGGACATTCTTACCGAGCCTTACGTTATCCACAAAATGTACGACAAGGCGGAGCGCGAGCATAAGGCGAAAGAGCTTTGCGACATGGTGGGGCTTTCGCGTATCTACCTTGACCGCTACCCTCACGAAATGTCGGGCGGACAGAAGCAGCGTGTGGGAATCGCCCGCGCAATCGCCCTAAAGCCTGAGCTTATCGTGTGCGACGAGCCTGTTTCGGCGCTGGACGTATCGATACAGGCGCAGGTGATCAACCTCCTTGAGGACCTGCAAAAAAAGTTCGACCTGACATACATTTTCATTTCGCATAATCTGAGCGTTGTAAAGCACTGCTGTCAGCGAATCGGCGTTATGTATCTGGGCAGAATCGTGGAGCTTGCGCCGTCTGACAGAATTTACGACAACGCGCTGCACCCATACACAAAGGCGCTTATTTCCGCAATCCCCACTATTGACGAGGACGGCGAAACAAAAGAACGCATCATGCTTGCAGGCGACCTGCCAAGCCCGATCGACCCGCCCGGCGGCTGCGCCTTCCACACGCGCTGCCCCTACGCAACGGAAAAGTGCAGAACCGAGCGCCCCGAGCTTAAAGAGATAGAGCCCGGACACTTTGCCGCCTGCCACAACATCGGATAATACGGCTAAGCCGTACTATATAAACTAAACTAACAGACAAAAGGAGAAGAAAATGAAAAAGAGATTATTGGCTATGCTGCTTGCCGGTGCTCTTGCTCTGACAGCTTTAACAGGCTGCAACGGAGGCAGCAGCGGCGCTGTAACCACAGACGGCTCCGAAAACGGAGATCCGGCAGCTTCAGCTGCACCAAAAACAGTCGTAATCGGCGCGCAGTCCGACCTTGTAACGCTTGACCCCGGCAATATGTACGAGCCTTACGCAAACATGATTTCCTACGCTGCATACGATATGCTTTACCGCGTAAAGTCAGGCACAATGGGAACTCCTGAGCCAAGCGTAGCAACAGGCTACACCCTTGACGACACAAACACAGTATACACATTCACACTCCGCGACGACGTTGTTTTCGCAAGCGGAAACAAGCTGACCTCAAAGGACGTTGTATGGAGCGTAAACCGCGTTCTCAACATGAAGGAAAGCAACGCTTACTCCATGGTAAAGATTGTTGAAAAGGTTGAAGCGCCTGACGACACAACAGTAGTATTCACGCTTTCCGAGCCTGACGCGTCATTCCTTGTAAAGCTTACATCAAACGCTTACTGCATTCTCGACAGCGAGGTTGTAAAGGAACACGGCGGCTCCGATTCAGGCAGCGATACGGCTAAGGCTTGGCTTGATACAACATCGGCAGGCTCAGGTCCGTACATCATTGAATCATGGACTCCGAAAGAGCAGCTTGTTCTTGTAAAGAACGACAACTACTGGGGCGAAAAGTCCAACATCAACAAGATCATTCTCCGCGAAATGACCAGCGTTGACGCACAGATTACCGCTCTCCAGAACGGCGAAATCGACATTGCTCTCGGTCTTAACTCCGAAACAGCAAAGCAGCTTGACGGCAAGGAAAACATTCAGATTGAAGAGGGCGCAACAGCTCTCGAAACCTTCCTCGTTATGAGCCGCGACGCAAGCCTTTCGCCTGAAATGAGCAATCCTAAGGTTCAGGAAGCAGTTCGCTGCGCTCTCGACTACGAGGGATACCTTACACTCGGCGGCGCAGGCTGCACAATCCCGCTGAACATCGTTCAGGACGGCTTCTCAGGCGCATTACAGCGCAATTCCGACTTCCGCGACCTGGACAAGGCTAAGGCTCTTATGGAGGAGGCAGGCTGCGCAGACGGCTTTGAAGTAACTCTTACCTGCGCAAACAACAACTCCGAGGGTCTTGAGTGGACAACCATCGCTCAGAAGGTTAAGCAGGACCTTGCAGAAATCAACATCACAGTAAACATCGAAACCCTTGAAGCAACTCTCGTTTACGAAAAGATGCGCGACGGCACAATGCCATTCTATGTAATGTTCTGGTCCCCAGACTACTACGACATCAACAACCAGTTTGCATTCCTCCCCGGCGTTGGCGAGGACGGTACAGCTTACGGCAACCGTACAAAGTGGGAAGTAACAGACGAAAACAAGGAGCTTCTTGACCTTGCAAACAAGATTCAGGTTGAACCTGACGAAACAAAGCGCGCTGAATACAGCAAGGAATTACAGGAAAAGTTCGAGGAGAACAACCCGTTCGCATTCCTGCTTCAGCACCCGAAAACATTCGCTTACAGAACAGATACTCTTGCAGAAATCACATACAACGACCTTTGCAAGATTCAGCTCTGCGACTTAAAGGCTAAGTAATTTAACCACAGACCGTTTCGGCGGTCTGCGTCTGAAGCGCCGCAGGCTGCGACGTTTCAGACACAGATTGCAAAACTTACAGAAAGGTGTGTTCTTTTGTTTAAATATATTCTCCGCCGATTGGGGCTTATGGTTATCCTGCTGTTCGGCGTTTCCCTTATGGTATTCCTTATTTCGCATCTCGTACCCAGTAACCCTGTTTCCGCAAACCTGAGCCAGACCGCTATGGCTGACCCTGAGATCGTTGCGGCATACGAGGCGAAATGGGGTCTGGACAAGCCGCTTTACGAGCAGTATTTCATCTACCTTGGCAACATTCTCCAGGGCGATTTAGGCACCTCGATCAGAACAGGCAGACCCGTCCTTGACGAGCTTGCACAGTATTTCCCCGCAACGGTGGAGCTTTCCGTTTTCGCCATGCTTATCGCCATTGTTTTAGGCGTGCTTTTCGGCGTTATTTCGGCGGTGTTCAGAAATAAACCTGTGGATCAGATTTTAAGGGCGATTTCGGTCAGCGGCGTTTCGCTGCCCAGCTTCTGGTTCGCCTTGCTGATAATGACGGTATTTTGCCGCAATTTAGGCTGGTTCCCAAGCGGCGGACGTATCAATCCGCGAATTTACAGCCCAACAGGCGGCACCGGTCTTTACGTTTTCGACGCCCTTTCATGGGGGGATTTCGGTATGCTTGCGGATACGCTTCAGCATTTGTTCCTGCCCGCCCTTGTGCTCGGATTTTTCACAATGGGACTTATTACCCGTCAGACCCGTTCCAACCTGCTTGAAACCATGTCCATGGACTACATAAGAACCGCCCGCTCAAAGGGTATGAGCGAGGGCAGAGTTGTCTGCGGCCACGCGCTGAACAACGCCCTTATCCCTGTAATCACCGTTACGGGAATGGGCTTCTGCAACCTGCTTGGCGGTATGGTTTTCGTTGAACAGATTTTCTCATGGCCCGGCATCGGTCAGTACGCATACCTTGCGGCGACCAACCTTGATTTCCCTGCAATATGCGGCGTATCGCTGCTCATCGCGTTTACCTATGTTGTCATCAATCTGCTTATAGACATTCTCTACGGCGTTATCGACCCCCGTATCAGATACCAGTAAGCAAGAAAGGATAACATATGAACTTCATAAAAACACTATTCAGACAAAAAAACTTCATGTTCAAGCTTGGAGTTGTAATATGCGTAATGTGGGTGCTGGTGGCGATTTTCGCTCCCCTTATCTCGCCTTACGACCCTGTTACCGACCAGGATATGGCAGGACGCTTTCAGGCGCCCAGCGGTGAGCATTGGTTCGGCACAGACAGCCTTGGACGCGACGTATTCAGCCGCGTGCTTTACGGTACGCGCATTTCCCTTACGGCAGGCGCAATAACCGTCCTTATCTCCTTTGCAATAGGCATGATTTACGGCGGTATCGCAGGCTATGTCGGCGGCGCTGTCGACGACGTTATGATGCGCTTCAGCGAAATGGTGCAGTCCTTCCCGCCGCTGATTCTTGCAATGGTAATTGCCGCCGCACTGGGACCCAACATTACCAACTCGGTTTTTGCCATGTCCATAATCTGGTGGCCGAACTACGCCCGCCTTACCAGAAGCATTGTAATCGCCACAAGAGAAAACGACTATATAACAGCTGCAAAGCTCATGGGCGCGTCCCATTTCAGAATACTTTTCAAGGAAATCCTGCCTAACTGCATAGGCTCAATGATAGTTATGTGCACCGTTGACCTCGGTAACGCTATCCTCATGTTCTCGGGACTTTCGTTCCTTGGACTCGGCGTTGCTCCTCCCACAGCGGAATGGGGCGCAATGGTAAGCGAGGGCGTGCTGAACTTCAACTACTGGTGGATTTCCACGTTCCCGGGACTTGCAATTTTCAGCGTTGCAATCGGCGCGAACTTCATCGGCGACGGTCTGAGAGATTACCTTGACCCGCGAATGAGAAACAAGTAAAATGCTGCTCAAAAACAGTGAAATAAACAGAAAGAAAGTGTATATCATGCAGAAAATCGAAATTAACAATGTACCGAAAACAGGACTTCCGCTTTACGAAATGATGAAGCTGTGGAACCTTGAGGGCAAGTACACAAATATTGACATCAGCGTTATCAACCTCCTCCCGGGCAACCGCGTGCCAACGGGCGACGGCTTCAGCTGCCATGACGCAGACGAATACAGCGTGTTCGTTTCGGGCGAGGTTTACACCGAAAGCGGCGATTACAAGGATGTCTGTAAGGCAGGAGAGGCGACTCTCATTCCCAAGGGAGAAAAGCATTGGTGCGAAAACCGCACCGACAAGCCTTGCACAATAGTTTGCGTAATGGCAAAATAATCGGAGGTTCTTATGAACAAGGAGCGTATTGCCCGCGTTACGGATAATATGAAAAAAGCAGGTCTTGAGCAGATAATAATCAGCTCCACCGCCTCGCTTTATTATCTGACAGGGCTTTGGATTGACCCGCACGAGCGCATGATTGCGCTGTATCTTGACGCAGACGGAAACACAATGCTGTTCGGCAACGAAATTTTCGGCATTGCAGAAAGCGACATTCCGCTGTACACCCACACCGACAGCGACAACCCGGTCAAGCAGCTTGCGGAAAAGGTTAAGGGCGGCAAGCTTGGCATTGACAAGTTCTGGTCGAGCAAATTCCTTATCGGGCTGATGGAGCTGCGCCCTGACGTGAAGCCTGTTCTTGGCTCTGCGCCTGTTGACACTGCCCGCATGATAAAGGACAAGGCCGAGATTGAGGCGCTGCGCAGAAGCTCCGCCATCAACGACAAGGTCGTTGCCGCCATCATCAGCGAGCTTAAAGAGGGCAAGCGTGAAAACGAGCTTGCCGCCCGCGTTAATCAGCTTTATCTTGAAAACGGCGCAGACTGCGAGGGCGTTCAGCTGGTATGCTTTGGTCCAAACGGCGCCGACCCGCATCATGACGGCGATTCCACTGTCGTAAAGGCGGGGGACAGCGCAACGTTCGACATTTTTATCCCGATAAACCGTTACTGGTGCGACATGACGAGAACGGTTTTCTTTAAGGAGGTTTCTCCGAAGCAGCGCGAGGTTTACGAGCTTGTAAAGCGTGCCAACGAAACCGCCGAAAAAATGATAAAGCCGGGAATGCTGCTGTCCGACATTGACAAAATCGCCCGCGACATCATCACCGAGGGCGGTTACGGCAAATATTTCACCCACCGTCTTGGACACGGAATCGGTCTTGACTGCCACGAGCCGCCTGATGTAAGCGGCGCAAGCAGCATTCCCGTTCAGCCGGGAATGGCGTTTTCCGTTGAGCCCGGTATTTATCTGCCGGGCGAGTTCGGCGTGAGAATCGAGGATTTGGTTATTGTTACCGAGGACGGCTGCGAGGTGCTGAACAAAGCGAGCAAGGAGCTGACCATTGTTGGCTAACCAGGCTGCGCCTGGAGGCTGTTCCGAGCTGCGCTCGGGGGCTATAATTTAAAACTTGGTTTGCTGGGCTGCGCCCAGTGGCAATTCCGCCTTTTAATACGTTTTATGAAATCTCGCCGTTGGAGTAACGGCGGGATTTTTTTGTTTATAGAAATTTTGCACTCGTGCGGAAAGGGGGCTACTCGCCCCCTTGATAAAGTTTTGATTGATTTCAGCCGAGCAATAAACCCCTCGCCCTATTCTTTGCTTGCCCAAAGAATAGGGGAAGAAAGGCACTCGCTCAGGCGCCGCGAGTGGCTGCGCCGCGCTCAAACACACTGCCAAAACTGCCTGCGGCAGTTTCGCAGAACTCGCGCGGCGGTGCTAGTCCGCACT
>CAKSIR010000108.1 GCA_934462775.1 uncultured Ruminiclostridium sp. | reverse complement strand
TTGTGGAAGTGGCTCACCGACAAGCAAAAGGCGAACATTTCAGTCAGTATGATAATCGAGGACGTTGGCAACTGAGCGCCGGTGTTGGTTTAAATTATAATGTTTTTGCTCACGTTGGTGCAAGGCATTATATAATTACAACCAAGTTGCTTGTTAGTGAAACTTTGCAATTGCATAAACATATATAAGATTCTCCACAACATAGTAGGCATAAGCCATTCCTTACACAAGCATTGTCCTTCTAAACCAAGTGCGGACTAGCACCGCCGCGCGAGTTCTGCGAAACTGCCGCAGGCAGTTTTGGCAGTGTGTTTGAGCGCGGCGCAGCCCCTCGCGGCGCCTGAGCGAGTGCCTTTCTTCCCCTATTCTTTGGGCAAGCAAAGAATAGGGCGAGGGGTTTATTGCTTCCTTTCAGTCTAATCCGACTTTATCAAGGGGGCGAGTAGCCCCCTTTTCAAACAAGTCTATAATCTCAGTCCGAGCGAAGCTCGGTATAGCCTCAAGGCGCAGCCTTGCCGAGCGCAGCTCGGAACAGCCTCCGGACGCAGTCCGGTCAAGGCTTCGCCTTGAAAACCTCTGCCCTAAGCCTCGAGGCAAGATACAGCGACCCCGTGCAGAACACCGGCTTGCCCTTGGCAAGCTTCACCGCCTTGCTAAGGGCGTCCTCGGCGTCTTTCCCTGCCGCAACATTGACGTTGTACCCCTTAAGCTCGTTTTTCAGTTCTTCGCACGGCACTGCGTCAGGGGAGAAAAAGTCAACCGGCACTGCGCCCTGACTGTCGAAAAGCGGCATTATAGTGTGCAGCGCCTTGTGATAATCCTTGGTTTTGAGCATTCCTATCACAATGCAGCCGCATTGCTTTTCCTCGGACAGCAGCCGCTTTGCAGCCATCATTCCCGACGGATTGTGCGCGCCGTCAATGATTATCCACGGGTTTCTGCTGACCGTTTCAAGCCTTGCGGGGAGCTGCGCCGTTTCAAGAGCGTAGCGTATCTGCTTTTCGCCAACCCGTTTGTCGCCAAGGGCGCGCAGCGCAAGAATTGCGGTAACCGCGTTTGCACATTGATGAATACCGCCCATTTTCGTCTGCCAGTGCGCGTCCTCAAAGCCGAAAACGCTGCCTAAAAATCCGGAGGATACAGCGTAAAAGCTGCTCATGTCGGGTTCAATAAGGGGCGCGCGCATTTCGGCGGCCCTTGCCCTTAATACGCCGAGAACCTCCTCGGACTGGTATGGGGAAACCACGCAGGGAACGTTTTCCTTGATAATGCCCGCTTTGTGGGAAGCGATTTCCGCAAGCGTGTTGCCCAGAATTGCGCAGTGGTCGTAGTCGATGGCGGTGATAATGCTGAGGACGGGGGTTATTATGTTTGTGCAGTCGAGAGTGCCGCCAATTCCCACCTCAAGCACCACATAGTCGCATTCCTCCCACGCAAAATAAAGGAACGCAGCGGCTGTCAGTATCTCAAACTGTGAGTATGGAACGTCCTCCGCTGCGGCGCCCTTTACCCTGGTGCAGAAGTCCGCAAGGGAGCTTTCGCTTATGTACGCGCCGTTTATCTGAATACGCTCCTCAAGCTTTACAATGAACGGCGAGGTGAATTTGCCCACCTTGTAGCCTGCGGACTGAAGCGCAGCCGCTGTGTATTCGGACAAGCTGCCCTTGCCGTTCGTGCCTGCAATATGGATAAATTTCAGACTGTTCTGGGGATTGCCCAGCCTGTTCATCAGCCCCTTGAAACGGGACAGGTCGGTTATAGGTCCGCCCGATTTTGTAAAGCTGTTTATATAGTCGATTGTAGCTTTGTAATTCATAACTGCCTTTCAAGGAATATGCCGCACTTTCGGAACACGTCCTGTGCGGCATACATCATCATTTCATCAGCGCAATAAACGCCTTCGCCTTGCTGACGATAACCTTGTCGTTATCGTATGTAAGGTGGGAAATTGCCTGACCGATTTCTACCCAGCGTATTTCGGAGATTTCCTCCTCCTGGGGAACATAGTCGTAATTCTTTGCTTTAGCAACAAAATAAACCACTGTTTTCGACGTATCGCGGCGAGGTGAAAACTGAACCGTTTCCCTGAATCCGTCGTCGATCATTACATCAAGCCCTGTTTCTTCCTTGATTTCTCGCTTAGCAGTTTCTACTTCCGTTTCATCGCCCTCGACGTGTCCCTTCGGAAAGGACCAGTACCCCGACTTTATATGCCTTATGAGCAGGATTTCCGTATTGCCGTGAAACTTGCGGTAGACAATCGCGCCGCAGGATTTCTCGTAAGTCATCAAGTCACCCTTTCGTAGTGTAGTATAATCGTTATTATTATAACACAAAAAGGGTGCTTTGTCACGAAATTTTTCTAAAAAAATTCCGTGCCGCTCCATGTTAATACCAGCTTGGGATTGTTCCGCCGTAGCCGCTGTAAGACCTTGCCGCCTCTTCGCCGTATTTAAGCGCCCTGACAAGCCGTTCGCCGCCCGAAAGATAGGCTGTGTCGATTTCGGAAATAACGTCCGCCGCCGTGTAGTACGCCATCAGCTTAAAAAAATCCGTTGGGATATTTTCGCCGAGGTAGCCCCTTAGCTGCCCCTTTACAAACGCCTTTGTGCATGAAAACCGCACCCGCGCAAAGTCCCTTACGGGGTCGCCCCAATCCCAGCCGTCAAAGTCGATTATGCCAAGACCGCCGCTTTTGTCAACAACAAGGCTGCCTGTGGTGAAATCTCCGTGAACGGCGCATACGGGTCGGCAGGCGGTTATATCCGCGTTTCTTTCAAGGAACTCAACCGTTTCCTTATCGCCCTTGAAATTCACCGCGCAGACCTTGAAGCGCTCCACCGCCTTTTTTATCCTTTGCGGATAGCTGTCGAAAACGTCCTTCGGCGGTTTTACCGAGTGGATTTTCCGCAGCAGTCTGCCCGCTTCCTCGCCGCAGCGCACCTGAAGAGGGGTATGCAGCTTCGGTATCACCAGATCCGCGTCAAAGCCCTCCACCCAGCCGTACAGCGCGTAGGCAAGCTTTTCGCCATTGCACGCCCCCATTTCAACGGGAGCGCTCATGCGCAGTCCAAGCTCCTCATGGACGTAATCGGCGAAAATTGCCGCCGAGCGCATACGGTCGTAGTATGAAATATCCGCCGCCTTAAGCAGCAAATCGCCGCCTTTTTTGCGGATTACACGGTACTTTTTTATATGCGTGCTGCCGTCAAGAGGGATTATCTCCGTCCAGTTTTTGCAGTCGTCAATATCGGAAAACTCCCTGAAATCCGTAAAATCATCTCCAATCCCTGCGTTTACCTGCTAAGTATACCACACATAAGGGATTTTATCAAGATAAGGCTTTCGGGATATTTGCCATACTATTATAATGCGGTTCAGCACCTGGACATTTCACGGTAGGTTTTTGGCGTTGTGCCGGTCACCGACTTAAATTTCCTGCAAAAATAATCTGCGTCGTCAAAGCCGATTCTCTTTGCAACCTCAAATATCATCAGGTCGTTTTCGGCGATAAGCTTCTTCGCACGGGTCATTTTCACAAGGGATATATAGTCCACAAAGGACATACCCGTTTCCAGCTTGAACGCATGACTCAGGTAGCTTTTGTTCACAAAGCAGGCGGAAGCAACGTCGTTCTGCGTGATTTTTTCATCGCAGTGATTCAGAATGTAGCAGACGGTGCTTTCAATAAGGGGCTTTTTTTCGCCGAAAAGGTACAGCCGCTTAATCACCCGCGCAATTTCCAGAACGTACTTTTCAAACCGCGCAAGCCGTGTTTTTTCCGTGCAGCCTGTAATCGAGCCGCGGAAAATATCGAAATCCCCTATGAAATATTCCAGCCAGCCGTACTTATCGCAGCAATACTCTCTTATATAGGAGGCAATCCCAAGCAGAGCCGAAACCGCTTCGCTTTTCCCGCTTTTTTTCGGCAAAAGGCTGTCCACTCCGCCAAGCAGCTCCTTAAGCTGACCGTCATTGCCTGCCGTAGCCGCAGCCGCAAAGCTTTTCTTCGCAGCGGAAATACTGTCCGAGGTTTTCACCTTGTCGATTTCGTCAAGAGCGCGGCAAATCGAGTCGCTCAGCGTCTTTTCGTCAAGGGGCGCCATTAGATAGTCGGACGCATTGAGCAGCACCGCCTGCCTTGCCCGCTCGAAGTTAAGGCTGTCGTCCACCACTATAACCGAGGACGCGCAGCCGCTTTCGCTGCATTTCCGCAGCAGCTCCATTCCGCCGTCCCCGGAGCTTTCCACATCGTACACCAGCAGGTCGCAGCGGCTTCTTTCCAGTACCGCCCACATTTCCTGCCACAAGCGTCTTTCAGTAAACACCGCGCTGCCCAAAAAAACGGCGCAATGCCGTATTTTATCGCAAAAATCAATATTTCCTGCTATCATTACAGAGTACATAAAGCACCTCCGATGACATGGTTATGCCATAATGAAATGAATTATTTTTTATGCGGACTTTCTTTATCTGTATGTATCCGCAAATTTCCTGCACCCTCTGTTAATGGCGTCTGTCTGTAAAAATACAGCTTTTGCGTCTGGATTTATTATAGCAGATAATGCTCCAAAATGCAAGAATTATTTTATAAAATTGCAAAAATTCTTTTATCGGCTGCATTTCAGCGTTAAAGTTGCTCAACATTGGTAAATATGCACAAGTTCGTATGCAATTTGCATGGCTCATTGCACTTTTATGTAAAACTTGGTATATTCCTATTGACTTTGTAGGAATACTGTGATATTATAACAGCACAGACAGAAAATCATATCAAACCGGTATGATTACTCAGAAAGGAAAATCAATATGTTCATATTTGACAAGCGATGTTTCCGAATGTGCGGCTTACGTTAAACCTAAAGAAAAACAACAAAATTTAACGTAACCGAAAGGAAATATTATCATGAGTACATTAAGAGAAAGAGAATTACACTTTGAAACAAAGCAGCTCCACGTTGGACAGGAGAGCGCAGACCCCGCAACAGACGCAAGAGCGGTTCCGATTTACCAGACAGCCTCCTACGTTTTCCACAACTCCGACCACGCCGCTGCAAGATTTGGTCTTACCGACGCCGGCAACATTTACGGCAGACTTACAAATCCTACTCAGGATATTTTCGAGCAAAGAGTTGCAGCCCTTGAGGGCGGCGTTGCAGCACTTGCAACGGCTTCAGGCGCAGCTGCAATCACATATACAATCCAGAACCTCGCGCACGCAGGCGACCACATCGTAGCTGCCAAGACGATTTACGGCGGCTCCTACAACCTGCTGGCGCATACGCTTCCCGAATACGGCATTACAGCTACGTTCGTTGACCCCGATGAAGAAGGCTCGTTTGAAAAGGCAATTCAGCCAAACACAAAGGCGCTTTACATTGAAACACTGGGCAATCCGAACTCAAACATAATCGACATTGAAAAGGTGGCTGCAATCGCCCACGCAAACAAGATTCCGCTTGTAGTCGACAACACCTTCGGTACTCCGTACCTCATCAGACCGATTGAACACGGCGCAGACATTGTTGTTCACAGCGCAACAAAGTTCATCGGCGGCCACGGCACTGCAATCGGCGGCGTCATCGTTGACAGCGGCAAATTTGACTGGGAAGCAAGCGGCAAGTTCCCGTCGCTGGTTGAGCCTAATCCGTCCTACCACGGAATCAGCTTCACAAAGGCGGTAGGCGCAGCGGCTTTCGTAACCAAGATCAGAGCTATCCTGCTCCGTGACACAGGCGCTACAATCGCTCCGCTCCACGCTTTCCTGTTCTTACAGGGACTTGAAACATTATCCCTCAGAGTAGAAAGACACGTTGAGAATGCGCTCAAGGTCGTTGACTTCCTCTCAAAGCACCCGCAGGTTGAAAAGGTAAACCACCCGTCGCTTTCCGACAGCCCGTACAACGAGCTTTACAGGAAATATTTCCCCAACGGCGGCGGTTCTATCTTCACATTCAACATCAAGGGCGGCGCAGCCGAGGCAAAGAAGTTTATCGACAGCTTACAGGTATTCTCGCTGTTAGCAAACGTTGCAGACGTTAAATCCCTTGCAATCCACCCTGCGTCAACAACCCACTCACAGCTTACAGACGCCGAGCTTGCTGAACAAGGAATCGGACAGAACACAATCCGCCTTTCAATAGGCACCGAACACATAGACGATATTATATTTGACCTTGAGGAAGCATTCAAGGCAATCAAGTAAGAAAGAGAGTTACTATCATGGCTATCAAAAATTCAATTACAGAGCTTATCGGCAGCACACCGTTACTCCGTGCAAACAACTTTGAAAAGAAATACGGCGCTAAGGCAGAAATCGTAGCAAAGCTTGAATACTTCAACCCGGGCGGAAGCGTTAAGGACAGAATTGCAAAGGCAATGGTTGAGGATGCAGAAGCAAAGGGCATTTTAAAGCCGGGTTCAACAATTATCGAGCCGACAAGCGGCAACACAGGCATCGGTTTATCCTCCGTTGCAACGGCAAAGGGTTACAGAATCATTATCACAATGCCTGAAACAATGTCCATCGAGCGCAGAAAGCTCATGCAGGCATACGGCGCAGAGCTGGTTCTCACAGAGGGCGCAAAGGGCATGAAGGGCGCTATCGCCAAGGCTGAGGAGCTGAAGTCGCAGATTGAGAACTCCGTAATTCTCGGTCAGTTCACAAACCCTGCAAATCCTGCCGCTCACAAGGCTACAACAGGTCCTGAAATCTGGGCTGACACAGACGGAAAGGTTGACTTCCTCGTTGCAGGTATCGGCACAGGCGGTACTATCACAGGTACAGGCGAATTCCTCAAGTCCAAGAATCCCGACTTAAAGGTTATTGCAGTTGAACCTGCAACATCTCCTGTTCTTTCAAAGGGTACGGCAGGCGCTCACAAGATTCAGGGCATCGGCGCAGGCTTCGTTCCCGACACACTGAACACAAAGGTTTACGATGAAATTATCACCGTTGAAAACGAGGACGCTTTCGCAACAGCAAGAGCTTTCGGCAAGGCTGAGGGCGTACTGGTCGGTATTTCTTCAGGCGCTGCGTTATGGGCTGCCGCACAGGTTGCTGCAAGACCTGAAAACGCAGGCAAGAGAGTGGTTGTTATTCTGCCTGATACAGGCGAGCGCTACCTCTCCACAGCGCTCTTCGACTTCGAATAACCAGGCTGCGCCTGGAGGCTGTTCTCGGGCTGCGCCCGAGGGCTATAATTAAACACTTTGTTTGCTGGGCTGCGCCCAGTGGCAATTCCGCCTTTTAATACGTTTTACAAAATCTCGCCGTTGTTGTAACGGCGGGATTTTTTTGTTGTGTTCAAGCGCCGCACGGGCTTTTTGGTTGTAGTTATGCACTTGGCGGATAAGGGGGGCTACTCGCCCCCTTGATAAAGTTGGATTAGACTGAAAGGGAGCAATAAACCCCTCGCCCTATTCTTTGCTTGCCCAAAGAATAGGGGAAGAAAGGCACTCGCTCAGGCGCCGCGAGTGGCTGCGCCGCGCTCAGACACACTGCCAAAACTGCCTGCGGCAGTTTCGCAGAACTCGCGCGGCGGTGCTAGTCCGCACTGGTTTTAGAAGGATAATGCTTGTGTAAGGAATGGCTTATGCCTACTATGTTGTGAAGAATCTTATATATGTTTATGTAATTGCAAACATTCGCTAACAAGCGACTTGTTTGTGATTATATAATGCCTTTCACAAACGTGAGCAAACCACGCTATAACTTGCAACACACACCGGTGCTCAGTTGCCAACGTCCTCGATTATCATACTGACTAAAATGTTCGCCTTATGCTTGTCGGTGAGCCACTTTCACAAGCAATATGGCGAAAAATGACGTTTGTGCATTGCACCCGTTCTTCCGCGCAAGTTAAAAATGCGCAAGCATTTTTACCTGTCCGAAGCGCGGAACAGCCCCTCGCGGCGCCTGAGCGAGTGCCTTTCTTCTCCCATTCTTTGGGCAAGCAAAGAATGGGACGAGGGGTTCAGCACTTGTTTGAAATCC
>CAKSIR010000107.1 GCA_934462775.1 uncultured Ruminiclostridium sp. | reverse complement strand
GCGCTGCCCTAAGAACCTGCAAGCCTTTGAAAAGGCTTGACCTAAACTTTAAATTTGACTTTTTCGACAGTCTGAGCAGCCCCGAAGGACTGCCGCCTGCTTATTCAATTGCCGCTGTTTCTTCCGTTTCCTCTGTCTGCGCAGGAGTTACATTAAGCGTTCTGTCAAGCATAAAGCTTTCTATCAGCGTGTAACTGTCAAGAGAGGTGGAAATTATGCGGTCGCTCCATATTGTGTAAAGAACGCCGTCAATTATGACCGCGTCATGACGCGCACTGTTTACGTCATACAGCACAACCTCGCCCGTATTTGTAAATCCGTCCGCGTCGGAGCAGTTATATATAAGGAACTTCTCAATTTCGGATATTCCGTCAAAATATCTTATCGGGAGTATAATCCTTCTGCTGTCGTAATCGGTGACAAGGCAAGACAGATCTGTTTCCGCGTCGGAGGACAGGTATTTGCTCCATTCGCCTACTGAAATAACCGTGCTGTACTTTTCGGCAAGGCTGCCGTCAGTGCTGTACATTGTCAGCTTCAAGCCTGTTCTGCTGCCGCTTTCATCAGGAACAGCCGCAACCGAAACTGCGTCGCTGCCAAAGGCTGCAAGCTTTTCGGAATAAATCGGTGCAGTGATTGTTTCCAGCGGAGAGGGACTGTCCATGCTGCCCGTATCAAAGCCGTAAATCTGCTCGCCGTTTTCGTCCCCCGCGATAACGTACACCGTTCGGTCGTCAAACGCAGCGCCTTTGCAGGTTTTGCCCGCCGCGATTTCCTTTATGCACGAAACAGCCTCCATTTCCTGATTAAGCAGGTTTATTTCGGCGCCGCTTTCGGCTGAGGTAACAATGCGGATAATGCCGTTTCGGCTGTCAAGAGGATTGCTCGCGGTAATCCTGCCGTCAACCGCCGCCTGAGCGTTCAGCACGTTTTTTCCGTTTTCCTCTGTAAAGCGGAGGATATTCGTCTTATCGCCGCTCAGCAGCAGATACGTTTCGCTGCCCGTCCGATCGGCGGTAATATCGCTTCCGCCGAGAACGGCGGTGCAGTCTGCGTTAAGCTCCGCGTCAATTTCACCCATAAGCGCGTACGCCTTGTACTGCGGAGCAGCGGGAACTACAATATCGGCGGCTGATATATTCTGCTTTTCGCCGTTTACATAGTAAACAGGCATAAAGGTTTCGGCAGCCTCCCTGATTACATCTCCAAGGGAGTAGGAGGTTATAATCTTAATTCCGTTCTCATCGGCAAAAACGCTGCATAATTCGCCGTCCTGGGAATATGAGCAGTCCTTTTTCAGCGTTTTTCCGTTGTAGAAATCGATTGTTGTTCTGCTGCGGGTTATTTCGGCGGTATTGGATTTTGAGCTGACGTTTCCTGCTTCATCTGTTACCTCGGTCCAGTATTCCACAGCCTCGGTTACATTTTCCTCCGCCGAAATTACGGCGACCTTCTCGCCTATTGTGAACATTCCGATAAATCCGTCGGGCAAGGGAGCGGTTCGCTCATAGTTAATCTTTCCGGAAATGGTTTTCACCATGTAGAGCTGATCGTTCCAAGTGAGGTACACATAGCCGTTCAGACGGGCTGTGTCCGCAAGAACGGAGCTGCTTTCCGCCTTAAAGCCTATGTAGTAATTTTCATCGTTTTTTTCGGCAATGTACGGCTGCTCGGCAAGGGCTGACAGCACATTGTAAACGCCGCTTTCATCTGTAATTTCTTCAGGAACGTCAGCCGCTTCCCTGTCGGTCAGCAGGAACGAACCGGTGTAGTAATACCTAAGCCCGAAGCTCAGCGCGGCAAGAATTGCCGCCAGCACAAAGCACACGATAATCTGCGGACGGTTTTTGCCCTCATAATAAACGTCATCGTCGTCAAATTCATCGCCGCGCTTATAATGCTCGTCTTCATCGTATTCATCATCTTCATCATCGTCATCGGTGCCGTCGTCGGTTTCGTACTCAAGCTTTTCCCGCTCGTTTTCAGGCTCGGTACTCTGTTCTTTCAGCGCCTGCGTCAGGCTGAATTCCTGCTTGTCCTCGTCGGTTATGTTGACGTGAATTGTCTTATCCATAACAAAACCGTCGTCGGTCGTTTCGGATTCGGCGGCCTGCTGCTTTTCTCTTTCAGCAAGAGCGGCAGCAAGGGCTTTTTCCTTTTCAAGCCGCGTTTTTTCAGCGTCCTCGGCGGTTTTTCTTTCAGCCTCTTCAAGCTGCTTAAACGCAGCCTTTTTCGCGTCAGCCCGCTTTTTTACCGCAAGCAGCAGCTTTTCATAATCCGTTTCGTCAAGGGGCGACTGCTCCAGTATTTCAACCAGACGGTTGAAAGTAAGCTGCGGATTCTGCTCAATTTCGGCATAGGCTTCATTGCTGATTCGGGAGTTGCCGATAAGCTCTAAAAACTCCTTGCCGGATATTTTTTCAGCCTTGATTACCTTAATGAACATTTTTGCGTCAAGGGAGATATGCTCCTCTTTTTCGGCAGGAAAAAGGCTTTCAGGCCTTGCGTAATCAGGAATTTCCGCCGTAAGGCAGAGCTTCAGATTGTCGCGCAGCTTTGGTCGGTTGTCCGCAAGGCGCGGAATTACCGCAATAATTTTCTCCTGAGCGGAGGCAAGCTTGGCGGTGATTATATTTTCCTTTTGTCCGCTGACAACGCTGAGAACATCAGGAGGGAAGCAAAATTCCGTCCACAAAATCAGCGCAAGCCGCTCAAGGTCCGTAAGCTTGTTCATTTCCTGCTTGAGGTCGATTCCATTCTCGTCGGGAGCCGCTTCGGTAACGTCGTAGGTTATTTTTTCACCCGCCTCGCGATAATGCTTGAAAAGCGGTATTATCCTCATGCAAAGCAGCTTGGCAGCCCTTGATAAAAAGGTCTGCTCATCGCATTTTTCAAGGCTTGACATAAGCTCGGCAGCAGCCGACTTCACCGCCGTTTCCACATCGGCGGGCTTTATGCTGAAATATGCAGTGAAGAAAATTTCCTTGTATATAAATGAGTATAGCTCTGCAAAACTGTTTTTATTGCCGTTTTTTGCGCTTGCAAAGCATTCTGAAAAATTCATAGCTATATCCGTTTCCCGTATAAATTCATATTTATTTAAGTATAGCATAAACCGCGGCGATTTAAAAGACTTTTTGTCAAATTTAAGACAAAAAAATTACCCCTGCATAAAGCAAGGGTAACTTATCTGCTCAATTCATTGACTGAATTATGCCTGTGGAGCTCCAACAGGGCAAGTATCAGCACAAGCGCCGCAGTCGATGCAGGTATCAGCATCGATAACGTACTTGCCGTCGCCTTCAGAAATAGCGGAAACCGGACATCCGTCAGCGCAAGCGCCGCAAGCGATGCATTCGTCAGAAATTGTATAAGCCATTGGTATTTGTCCTCCTTATGTATTTTAAAACATTATAACACGTTCGGAGTTAAAAAGCAATAGCTTTTTGCAAAATTTCTGTGAAAAATCGACAATTTAAAGTATATTAAATTAGTATATTTTATCAGTCTTGTAGATTTTTTAAGGCTGCCAGTTCGTCACGGTTAACTCGAATCTGGCCGTCCTTGATAAGCTTCACGTCTTCGCGCTTCACAGTAATGGCAGGAGCGTCCTGCTTCTTTTCAAGCTTGACTTTAAGCACTCCCGTGAGGATATTTGCGTCCTCAACAGTACCCTTTCCCTCAGCGGTTTCAACGTAAGCGCCAACCTTAGGAGTTATCTTTAGCAAATCCTCATAGCAGTCCTGCTCGTATTTAAGGCAGCACATAAGTCTGCCGCAGGTGCCGGAAATTTTTGTGGGGTTAAGCGAAAGCGACTGTTCCTTTGCCATTTTGATTGAAACGGGCTGAAATTCGCCCAAAAAGCTGGAGCAGCAGAACTTTCTTCCGCAGATACCAAGTCCGCCCAGCATTTTCGCCTCGTCGCGGACGCCTATCTGACGCAGCTCTATTCTGGTTCTGTAAACCCCCGCAAGGTCCTTTACAAGCTCGCGGAAGTCAACGCGGTTTTCCGCAGTAAAATAGAACAGGATCTTGCTGCCGTCAAAGGTGCAGTCAATGTCGATAGCCTTCATGTCCAGCTTGTGATCGGCGATTTTCTGAATAAACACCTTCATGATTTCGGCTTCCCGCTGCTTGTTGTTTTCAATGACCTTAAGATCCGCCTTTGATGCGACCCTGATTATTGACTTAAGCGGAGAAACAATGTTGTTGTCGGGAATTTCCCTGTTTGAAATAACAACATCGCCGCACTCAACGCCGCGGGCTGTTTCAACAATGACCTTTGTTCCTTCTTCTATTTTCTGTCCGCCGGGGGAAAAATAATAAATCTTTCCGACTTCCTTAAAGCGGACTCCGATAACTTCTATCATTTATTTTCCTACTACTTTCTATATGATGCGTTATAAAATCAGCGCGCACAGCTCGCTTGCATAAACTGCGCAGGCAAGCTGAACGTTTGGGTTGAAATTCTGCTGTATGATGAAGGTCTGCACCTTTTTGGCGGCAGCGTCAAGCCTTTTCAGCGGAACGCTCCGTGCGAGCTTCACCGCCTGCTCCTTACACGGAGAATCAAATCGGCTCACTCCCGCCGCGCACACCATGCTGTCGCGCAGCACGCTCAGCAGCACGGGCAGCGCTTTCTGCTGCAAATCCCGACCGGAAAGCCGTGCAAAGGCTGCGGCGGTTTTGAACTCGTTTTTTTCGGCAAGACCGGCTGAAATTGCGCTTACAATGTCGATAACCGTCATTTCGGTTTCATCGCCAAAGGCGCTCAGACATCTGCCTATATTTGCGCCGAAGTCGTTTATGAGTACGTCGGCCTTATCCTGCGGTATTCCGCTGTCAATCAGCGCAGCCTTGCAGGATTCTGCGTCGCAGGGCGGCATGGGAACTGTGACGACTCTGGAGATAATTGTCGGCAGAACAGGACCCAGAGCGTTTGCCGTAAAAATAAAGCGGTTGAAATCAGACGGCTCCTCAATAAATTTCAGCAGCGCGTTCTGACAGGTATCGTTCATTGTTTCCACATCGCGGAAGATATATACCTTAACGTCGCCGTCATTGGGCTTGATTATACCCTCTGCAACGAGATTTCTGAAATCCTCTGCGGAATATTTTCCCTTTGGCATTTCCGACAGCACGTCTATAACGTCGGGGTGAATCCCCGCTTCCGCCTTGCGGCACGGATTGCAGCTTTCGCAGGGCGTTTCGCCGTGCTTTGCACACAGCCACAGCTTAGCGGCGTACTTTGCCATAACGCCTTTGCCCATGCCCTTGTCGCCGCTGAAAAGAATCGCGTGCGGAAACCGCTCCGCCGAAACAAATTCCGAAAGCCTTTCAACAAGCTTTTCCTTGCCGTAAAGCTTCATTTATACCTTCTCAAAGCGCTCGATGTCCGTAACGAAAATAGTTGCGCCGCCTACGCTTACTTCAACGGGGAAGCTTGTGTAGCTGCCGACGCCGTAGGTTGCGGCAGATGGCACAAACTGCTTGCGCTTGTGGGAATGTTCGCGGATAATCTCTATAATATCGTCAACCTTGTCGTTTTCAGAGCAAATCAAAAAGGTTGTGTTTCCCGCCATAAGAAAACCGCCGGTTGAGGCAAGCTTAGTGGCTGTATAGCCGTTTTTGGTAAGAGCCGTTGAAACGGAGTGGGAATCGTCGTTATTGATAATCGCGTATATAAGCTTCATAATGTACCCTTCCTTTCTGATAGCAAAGCCTTTGTTTATATCATTTTACCACATAAAAGGCGGAATGTAAATAAAAATTTTCAAAGGGTTTCAATATATTGACAGCCGTATTTTAAAAGCACTTCCGCGCAGGTGCTGTCGATTATTTCTCCCGGCATTATCAGCGGTACGCAGGGCGGACAGGGAGCGTAAATCCCGCCGCATATTTTTCCCACCGCCTGCGGAACGGGCGTTGCAGATACTTTTCTGAAAAAGGCTTCGCGAGGCGGCATTGCCTTTGCAGGAGTAAGCACAGGCACGTTGAACCTCTCAACAGGCTTTTTGCTGCGGATTGATGCAAGCGCGTTGTAAAGCCGCTCTGCGTCTGCCTTTGTTGTAATTGTTGAAAAGAGAAAAATAACATTGTTGCGGTCGCACATTTCGCACTCGACGCCCTTTTCGCGCAGACGGTCAGCCAGCTCGAAACCGCTCATTCCCATTTCATAAGCGTTTACCGTCACCCTCAGCATATCGCTTTTTCTCAGCGACAGCCCCTTTTCGCTAAGCCGCTTTTTCAGCTCCTCGACAGCGCTGAAAGCCGCCTCGGCTTTTTGCTTTTCCTCTGCAATATGCTGATTGCACAGGTCAAGACTGTCAAGAATAAGATACGAGGGGCTTGACGTGCCGTAAAGCGCCATAATTTCCTTCGAGCGCGGAACGAGGTTTCCGTCCGCTATATGAAGATAAGCGCCGCCCGTAATGCATGGCAGGGTTTTATGCGCCGAATCGGCTGTCATTGCCGCACCGTTTCGTATAGGGTGACTGTCGGTGAAAACCAGGTAAGCCCCATGCGCGTTGTCCGCAAGCAGCGGAACTCCGTGCGCTTTGCACACTGCGGACACCGCCTTTATGTCGCACATTCCGCCGTAGTAGTCGATGCTGTTTATAAAAACTGCGGCAGTGTCGGCTGTGATCGACCTTTCCACTGCCTGCGGCGAAACCGCTGCCGAAAGGTATTCATCGGGATATATCCAATCAACGTCCATTCCAAGGGTAACTGCCGTTGAAATAAGGCTTTTGTGAGCGTATCGCGCGGCGGAAACGCGGTTTTTTCCGCTTGCCGCCCTTGCAAGCGCAAGCATTGTTTGTATGGATAGAGTGCTGCCGCTGCACGAAAACAGGGTCTTTTCCGCGCCGAAGAGCTTTGCGGCGATTTCCTCGCTCCGAGCGATAATGCCTCTGCTTTCATACAGACTGTCAGCGCCGTCAATTTCGGTTATGTCAAGCGGATAGGAAACGCCCTTTGCGCCAGGCATATGGCAGCGCAGCGTACCTGAGGCTGCGTAATTCATAAGAAAATCGTGTATAGGTGTGTTCATAATGTCCTCCGTCAATATGTAAAGTATATCACATTTATATGTGTTTTGCAAAGTTTTCGGTTGACTAAAGCGTTAATGAGTGATATAATATTAAGGTATTGACAAAATAAGAGGAAGGAAGAAAAACTATGGAAATGCCTTTTCAGCCAAATGAAGGCAAAAACCTTACAATAGACACAGACTACGGCACATTTGCCAGATACCCCATCAGAACCCATGTTATCATGAAGGAGGACGTGCTGGAGGACGTGCTGGACAAGTATGTTGTTCCTTATTTACAGAAAGGCGATACGATTTTCATTTCTGAAAAAATCGTTGCAATAACTCAGGGACGAGCTTTCAAGGTCGATGAAATCAAGATTTCGCGCCTTGCCAAGTTCCTTGTTCACTTCGTTTACAAGCCCGACTACGGCATCGGCATCGGCGCGCCCGCAACAATGGAATTATGCATCAGAGAAGTCGGCAGACCTAAAATCCTGTTTGCGGCAGCCTGCTCGGCGGTCGGCAAGCTTTTCGGCAAGAGAGGCGTTTTCTACAACATTTGCGGCATGAAGGCAAGAGCAATCGACGGTCCCTGCGACTACACGATTCCGCCGTACAACAATTACGCGAAAATGGCGCCCGACAAGCCTAATGAGGTTGCGGAACGCCTTATGAAGCACACCGGCTGCGATGTTATCATAATTGACGCAAACGACATTGCGGCGAACGTTCTCGGCAAGAGCCGCAAGGAAATACCTGACGCATTCGGCTCGCAGGCGTTTGCGGATAATCCGCACGACCAGTGCTCACAGCAGACACCAATTTCAATTGTAAGAAAGGTTGAAAAGGCTGAATAAAAGCTATCGGCAGACATTTGATGTCTGCCGATTTTGTGTTGCTGAAAGGTAATTGTAAAACAAAAAAGCTGTACAGTTGTACAGCTTTTGGCTCCCGCTACTGGACTTGAACCAGTGGCATCATGATTAACAGTCATGCGCTCTACCGACTGAGCTAAGCGGG
>CAKSIR010000106.1 GCA_934462775.1 uncultured Ruminiclostridium sp. | reverse complement strand
TCGCCCATTCGGTATTGCTTGGTTATTTTTTTAAGCTGAAGCATTTTTTCTCCTTTATTCTGTTAAAATATCATGTAAATTATAGACCTCTTTTGTTAATACAATATTAACAAACTCAACACAAAACGTCAATAATGTTGCATAAAAAAGTCAGGTCAATTTATGACCTGACTTTGCAAATGTATAAAAATTACTTCTTTTTCTTTGAAACGGTTATTATAACAACCACCACAATAAGCAGTACACCTGCACCGATTGCGATAAATCCCCAGATTGGGAAGCCCTCATAAACATCAGGTTCAGCAGGAGCAACTGCTATTTCCGCAGGCTCGTCTGCGCCGCCGTTATCGGCTGCTGCTTCTGTGTCAGCGGGTTCTTCTTCAGTCGCAGCCTCTGTATCGGCAGGTGCCGTATCCTCTGAGGGCTCATCGGAAACAACTGTGTCTGTCGCTTCGGGAGCTTCCTCATCGGCTGTATTGTTCATTGCAGCCTCGGAATGATCGTCGGGGCTGTCGCAAAGCTTTACGGAAGTAATCGTTACATCGTAATCTGCGCCGTAATCCGATTCCTCAACCCATTCCTCGTCATAGTCGTAGGTGTTGCAGCCAATGCCGAACTGCCGCATATAAAGAATCGTATCCTTGTCAACCTGGATTGAATCAAGAATAGCAGATGTTGGGACAATCAAAGTACCCTCTGCCTGAACATCCCATGCGAAAATGTCGATAACGTGATGGGAATTTCCCGTTTCACCGCTTGGACCGTACTGATACCAGCCCTCCGGGAGATAGGCTTCCATAACCGAATCCTCGCCCTTTTCATCAACAGCGGTTACAAACTTATAGCAAAACGTAAGCTTTGCGCCGCTGCCGCCCTCCGCTGTTGGCGGAGCCTCGGTAGATGTGTAGCCGATCTCAAAATGGTCGGCGGCTTCAAGGTCGGCTATTGTGAGCGGATTTTCCATAGCCCTGCTGTCGTTTCCGACTATCCACTGACCGCCTGCCCAGCCCGCAGAGCCTGTAAAGGACAGCCCTTTGTTCGCCTCGGCTTCAGCCATATAGTCAATGTCGGCAAACGCGCTTACAGACAGCATTGAAGCCGAAACGGCCATTGCTGCGACAACAGCGGCAAGTTTCTTCATTCTCATAATTATACCTTTCCTTTCTGCGGAAAACGTTCTTTTTTTACTTATACCACAATTGTAAACGATTTGAACATTTATTTCAATTGACAAAATAAACTATATGCTTTTGCGATATTTGTAAAATTCGTCAATGTAAAATTAGTCTGATTTACAGTTTAAAATGTAACGTATTACATTTTGGTTAAGATAAAATAATATTTTTTTAAAACCCCTTTTCAATAACTTGAAGATAGTGTATAATAAAAGTAAGTACAGCAAAACGAGGTAACATTATGGAAAAAGTTAAAATTGCAATATGCGGCCGTGAATATCCGCTTAAGGTTGATGAGTCGCCGGAAAGAATAGAGAAAATCGCCAAGGAGCTTGAAAGCAATATCCTTGCGCTTAATTCAAGAATGACAGGCAAAAGCGAGGCGGAGGTCGTGACCCTTACCGCGCTGCTTATGCTCGACGAGGCGGACAGAAAGGCTGCTCCAGCCGTTGACAGCGCCGAATTTGAGAAGCTCAAAGAACAGAACGCCGAACTTGAATCCAAGCTTAAACAGCTTAACGATGAAATACTCAGCGCCCAGTCCGAAATGAACCAGATTGCAGATGTTCAGAGCGATGAAAACGCGCAGCTCCGTGCAAAGCTTCAGGAATACGAGCAGACGTTTGAAAAGCTGTCCGATGAAAAGGAAAAGGAAATTGCAGAGCTTAAAGCAAGCTTTTACAGCGGCGAAAAGGAAATGGAACAAATTGCCGCAGTAAAGGACAGCGAAAACGAGCAGCTCCGCGCAAAGCTTCAGGAATACGAACAGATTTTTGAGCGCTTCAGCGCAGATAAGGAAAAGGAAATTGCGGAGCTTAAGGCAAGCTTTGAAAGCGGCGGACGTGAAATGGAGCAAATCGCCGATGTGAAGAATGCGGAAAACGAGCAGTTAAGACAGAAGGTTTTCGACAGCGAGGCAGCTCTTGAAAAGCTGTCAGACGAAAAGAACGCTGTAATCAGCAGCCTTCAGGAGCAGCTTGAACAGTACAAGAACGCGCAGACAACCCCCGCCGCAGAGCAGAGCGCCGGCGAGGCTGATAAAATGCGCAGAGTTCTTGCTGAATACGAAAAGACCTTTGACGAATACGTAAAGACAAAGGAAAGCGAAATAAAGAAGCTTCAGGCTGAAAACGAACAGCTGAAGAGCGAGAAGGCGAGCGAAAATGCTTGAAATACTTGCACCCTGCGGCGGAGCTGAAAGCCTTACTGCGGCGGTAAATTCAGGCGCAAACGCCGTTTATCTGGGCGAAACCGCATTTTCCGCACGCAGAAATGCGGAGAATTTCACTCCCGAACAGCTCAGAGAGGCAGTTAGACTTTGTCACCTTTCGGGGGTAAAGGTTCATGTTGCGCTGAATACTCTGGTTTTCGACACAGAGCTTGACAAGCTGGAAAAAACGGTGGAAATGATTGCTGACTGCGGAGTTGACGCGGTTATCGTGCAGGATTTCGGCGTTGCAAAAACTATAAAGAAAATCGCCGACATTCCGCTCCATGCCTCAACGCAGATGACCGTCACTTCGGTAAGCGGCGCTGAAATGGCTAAGGAAGCAGGATTTTCCCGTGTTGTTCTTGCAAGGGAAATGTCCCTTAAGGAGATTGAGCGGGTTGTAAAATCGGTTGATATTGAAACCGAGATTTTCGTTCATGGCGCCATCTGCGTATGTCTGAGCGGACAGTGCTATATGTCGGCAATGCTTGGCGGAAGAAGCGGTAACCGCGGACTTTGCGCACAGCCCTGCCGCCTGAACTTTACCTGCGATAAAAGGGAAAATGTGCTTTCCCTTAAGGATTTGTCGCTTATTCTGCATTTGCGGGAAATTGAAAAAATAGGCGTTGCATCGGTTAAGATAGAGGGAAGAATGAAACGTCCCGAATACGTTGCGGCAGCCGTAACAGCCTGCCGAAAAGCGCTTGCGGGAGAAACTCCCGACATGGAAAATCTCCGCGCGGTTTTTTCGAGAAGCGGTTTTACCGACAGCTACTACAACGGCACCTTTGAAAAAATGCAGGGAGTCCGCACCAAGGAGGACGTTACAGCCGCGCCTAAGGCAATAAACGAGCTGAAGCAGCTTTATAAGGACGTTTACAAGCGTTACAGCGTTGATATTTCCGCGGAAATTCATGACGGTCAGCCGTCTGAATGCACCGCCGAGTGCAGCGGTGTAAGCGTCACGGTAACAGGCGGCGTTCCGCAGCAGGCGATAAACAAGCCAAGTACGGCTGAGGATATTGCCGCAAGGCTGTCAAAGCTTGGGGGAACGGTATTTGAACCGGGCAAAGTATCCTGCAATATCGACAGCGGGCTTATTTTGAGCGCGTCGGCAGTGAACAGCCTGCGCCGAGATGTTATTGATAAGCTGTCAGAAAAAATAATCGAACGCAACAACCACAATTATTAAGTAAAATGCTGTTTGCCAAAAGCATACAGCATTTTTTATAAGGAGAATAATATGTACAGAAAAATCGAACCCGAAGACAGGGAAATATACATTCAGCTTTCAAAGGAGTTTTATTCAAGCAATGCAGTGGCTCACGCAATTCCGAACGAGAATTATGAGAGAACCTTTGAACAGCTCACAAAAGGCACGCCTTATGCGGACTGCTATATTTTTGAGCATGATGGCGAGGCGGCGGGCTACGCGCTGCTTGCTAAAACATGGAGCAACGAGGCAGGCGGAATCGTTATCTGGCTTGAGGAAATATACATTCGGGAAAAATTCAGAGGCAAGGGAATAGGCACTGACTTTTTTGTATATCTTGATTCAATTGCGGATACGGCAAGACTGAGGCTGGAGGCTGAACCCGATAATGAGGCTGCAATCAGGCTCTACAAGCGCACAGGCTTCAGAGAGCTGCCTTACGTTCAGTTTATAAAAGGCGATTGAGGTATTGACTTTCGAAAGTATTTAGGGTAAAATACAGCAACAAGTACAATAAAGGAGTATGCTATGATTTATCTATACGGAGTAGTTATCACGTCGCGGTCGTTTTTGCTGTGGGATAAATATCCGCCTGCTGACGGTTATGCCGAAATAAAGGAAAGCCATTTTCTTGTTGGCGGCGAAACAGGCACGGCTGCCGCAATCCTTGCAGGCTTCGGCTGCGAGCTTTCGCTTGGCGGAACGGATACGGGTACTGAAAATGATAAAGTTATAAGGGAATACTTTGCAGATAAAAATGTTGATTTGAGCGGAATATGCTATAATGCGGATTTTGCCGGCGTTACAGATAATATAATAATTGACAGAGATACAAGAACCTGTTTCGGCGAGTTCGGCAGGCTTAATTCGCTGAAAATAAGATGGTTCGGGGAGCCTGACGAGGCTATGATTGCTAAAGCGAATGTTGTTGGAGCGGATCCGTTTTACGGCGATAAAATTGCCCATATCTGCAAAAGGCTCGGCAAAAAGTACGCTACAATCGATTGCGCTTACGACAGTGACATGAACAGATATTGTGCGATAAATGCGGTTTCGCATCAGCACCTTGACGGCAATTATCCTGGCATGAGCTACGAGGAGCTGTTCGGATTGTATACTCAAAATACCGACGGTCTTGTAATTTTCACAATGGGCGAAAACGAGGTAATGTATGGCAGAAAAAACCAACCGCCAAAATACTTTAAGCCGTACTCTCTTGACGTTGTCAGCACATTAGGGGCAGGCGACAGCTTTAAAGCGGGAACTATATATGCTCTTGACAAGGGAATGAACGACGACGAAACGGTGGAATTCGCCTGTGCAACAGCAGGCTGTGCCTGCACAGCTTACCCCATTGCCGAAAATCCTCCCACGCTTGAAAAGGTGAACAGAATAATAGAAAGCAGAAAATAAAGCGGCGCTGATACCCGATTGCGAGTATCAGCGCGTTTTTATATGTTCTCATCAAGAATTTGCTCGCTGATTTCCGTGGCTTCTTCTTTCAGGGTCTTAATTCCGAAAATAAAGTAGATTATGTGAAAAATCCAGACGAAGCCAAGAATAATGCATGCTTATATGGCAGCAAAGGAACAGATAAAGCGTATATACGATCTTGGCGCTGTCTGTGACCTGCTGGAACAAGGAAAAAGTGTGATAACCTTTACCAGCCTCGTTTTTTACCTTTTAAATAACCGTTTTAGCTTTTTTATATCGTGTCGAGAAACTTGTTGCTTGTAAACTCGTATTTGGTTGCTCGTGTTGCTCGACAAAAAACGCTCATTGATTTGCGGTTTACTTGTTTGATTGTCGCTAAACCGCTTTGTAAGGCCATTTAGCAACATTTAAACGGTTTTATAAAACAGCTTAACAACAGAAAAATGGAGCAAATTGCCTCGTTTTCTTTTGACAAACAGAATTTTCAACATTGCACTTTTTTACGTTGCATTTCGCTTGTAAAACGCCCTATTAACGGCTTTTTTAGCCTTTTACTGTTGAAAACTATTTTTTACGCTTTTTTCACATTTTTTTATTCTATATGTCAATTAACATTTGCCAAAGAAAAAATCCCGACGCGGTATCGGGATTGTATTCAGATATAATCATGAAAGCTTTTGTTGCTGTATTTGTTGATTTTGAGAGTTTCCAGAGCGGAACAGTATTTGTCAACCGCGCATACCAGCCAGCTTTCGCGGCAGGTCGGTATATTTAGCAGCGTTAGCGGCCACATATGCTTTCTTATAATGTCGTGTTCTTTTTTGTTTATGTGAAACACGTTTTTTGCATTGCGTGCGGCTGTTTTCGGGTGTGCAAACCCATGCAGACCATCGCCGATGTTGCTGGTTTTATGCCAGTCGTACAGGAAAAAATCGTGCAGCACCGCACCTCTTGCAAGGGCGGAAAAGTCGTATTTTATGTGCAGAAATTCCGCCAGCCTTACGCTGTATTGCGCAACCGCCATGCTGTGGGTGAAAACTGACACATTTCCGTGCTGGACAAAGGTTTTCGACTTTTGCATAAGCTCGTTATTTACGATCGGCGCAAGAGCTTCCCTGAACTCGTTTTCACGTTTCATTATTCGTCCTTATCTTCCTTATCGAAGTCGTTGTAGTCATCGCGGTCAATGTTCACAAAGCCGAACCGTCCGATTCTGCGCATGAGCATTTCCTTGCGCTTCTGGCACATTGCGCCAACCTGAGAGCGCTTTTCAAGAAACAGCTCGTGAATCTGCTCGGCAGAAAGGTTTTTTATTAGCTCCCTGAGGTGCATCTGCCTGTTTACCGCAAGGAGAAAATCAATGCTCATTGCTGTAAGCATAACGATGTCAATGATTACAATTATGTTGTGATCTATTGAAAAGCACAGCTTTTCCGACAGTTCGCTGAGAATGTAAACCATGAACAGTGAAAGTATTCCCCAAAAGATAGATGAAACCAGCGAAATTCTGTTTTTGTATGTGAATTTCAACATACTGTAATCCCAGAACTGCTTTTTGAAAATGGTTTCCATCAGCCAACCCGTGAAGTATTCAAGCACCGTGCAGCTGAACATACCTGCAAGGAAAACAAAGAACGGATTTTCCTTGAACGGAAGGCAGCAAATAAGCATAGTGCAGCCGCCCACGCCGTAAATCGGAATATACGGTCCTTTAAGGAAGCCTCTGTTTATCAGCTTTCTATGATAAACAGATTCTATTGTCGATTCCTGAATCCACCCAATGAATGTAAACAGGAAGAAAAAGAACATCCAGTGTTCTATCCCATATTTTTCCATATATGTACCCCAAAATAATTCCACTTCTACATAATACATTATAAAACATTTTTGTATAAAAATCAACCGGAATGTAATAAATTATGATTATTTGGTGAACATGGATAAAATCTCAATAAAAATATATTACGGTTTAATAAAAAATGCAGCCCGTAACGGATTGCGGTTACATTTATATGCCGCGGTTCAGGTATCTTGATATAAGAAAGCAAAGCTGTTCGGGCTTAATGCTTTTGTCGGCAATGTCGGCTGCGCCGATTTTCTTGCGGTCGACAACGATGTTCGAGTCGCCGCTGATGATTATCACGGGAACCTCCGGATATATCTTCTTGATTTCGGCGATAGTATCCTTGCCGCTCATTTCGGGCATATGCCAGTCCAGCAGTATAATGTCGGGGATATGATTTTCAAGATAGCGGAGTGCAAGCGCTCCCGATTTTGCGCAGGAAACGCTGTACTGTTCGCTCAAGGCTTCGTTATAGTATTTCAAGGCAGAAACGGTATCGTCAATTGCCAGAACAACAGGCTTACTCATAAACGTCCTCCACATCGTCAGGCTCGGAGTAGCTCTTAGCTGCAATCTCCTCGGTGACATTGCCCTTCGGCGCGGGACTGTCCTCGATAATTCTGTTTATGTCGCCTGCGTCCGCCTTTGTCCAGCCGCCTGTTCCGTTTCTGATTTCGGCAACCTCGCGGTCAAATTCATCAGCGTAGTTTTTAAGTACGCTTGCCTGTATCCTGTCGGTGCTGTCGCTGCTGTCCTTGAGCTGATTGTAATGCTCTTCGTCAAACTCGTAGAAAACCCTGATAACAGACGGATTTTCGTTTTCGACAAGAACTCTGTACAGATGATTTTCCATTGTGCCGAAGCCTGTTTTTACGCCGCCGAAAATTATACATTCGCTTTTGCCGGCGCGTATTCTTGAATATGCTTCAAAAACAACAAACTGCTGCTTTTCGCCGAGAGTGCTCTGCATAGCGTCGGCTGCCTGTTCGGCAAATGCCTGTTCGCCTGATTTAACAAGCTTTCCGTTAATCAGGAGGCAGCTCAGGAACCCCAGAACAACTGCCACCACTGCAATAGCGATAATTATGATTATCTGCGGCATTTCGCGTTCTTCGCGCTTCATGACCTCTGCCGGCATATTGTCAAAATCCGGAGGAACCTCCTCGTTGGCTATTTCATCGGCAACCTTGCTC
>CAKSIR010000105.1 GCA_934462775.1 uncultured Ruminiclostridium sp. | reverse complement strand
TTGTCGAAAAAGCCAAATTTAAAGTTTAGGTCAAGCCTTTTCAAAGGCTTGCGGGTTCTTAGGGCAGCGCCCTAAGTCGCAATCCGCAGATTGCGAAAATCCTTATACAAAGCTATGTACTATTGCTTGCGCAATACTACCGAATTTTGAGGGGTAAGTGGACCTTTTTTCTTGAAAAAAGGTCCACTAAACTGTCCGCATTACACCGACTTTAAACCGCTTCAATTATGGTTGCATGACTGCGAAACGCATTATAATATTTTGTGGCAGGGCATACCGTAAAATGCTTGATTGCGTAAAATGAGGTTAGATACACAAAATTTTAGCTTTCTGCTTTATTCGCAAAACCTTGCAACTTGACAACTTAGTACAAATGTGATAAAATAAAAAGCAACAAGGTAGCTGACTACTCGCGATAGTCGGCTGTTCCTTAGCCGATTTTAAGTCGAAGAAACGCCGCTCTATTGCTTATGTAGGGTGGCTATTTTCTTTTTCTGAAAATAATCATTGCAATAAGTGAAATTATCATAATGATAATTCTACTGTCCATGATTATCCCCCCCTTCGGGGGAACAGCTTGCCGCCTTGTTGCTGTATTCTAATATAGCATATCGTCATATTAAAATCAAGGTAATTTTCAGCTTTATTCAATCTTTATTTTCAACGAACATTTCAAATTCGTTCATTTTATGCCAACCGTTTGAATAATAATTTTTCATCTTTCTTACCTTTCAGTTCATACGGGCGGGGCTTTTGCCGCTTAAAATTTTTCAAAGAGTGTATAACAGCTATTTGCTGCTATTTCTGTTATTGAAATTGGGCTTAAATCTGTTTCAGAATGAATTTTTATATCTCATGCTATTATAAAGACAAAATTCTCAAAAAACGCACTAACAGCCTCGGTTTTTCCGAGGCTGTTTTATGTTTATGCTTTTTCGTGTTCGTAAATAAACTGTACATAATCCGCTTCGGAAAGCGGTTTTGAGAAATAGTAGCCCTGAATGTAGTCAACGCCGAGATTTTCGAGCATATTAAGCTCCTCCTCGGTTTCAACGCCCTCGGCAACCATTTTTACGCCAAGGCGCGAAATCATTTCGACTGCGCTTTTCAGCACTACAAACGAGTTCTTGCCTCCGCGTTTGAGGCAAGGCGTGATAAGGCTTTTGTCAAGCTTTATAAGGTCGTAGTTCACCTCGGCGATTTTTGCGAGGTTTGAGTAGCCCGTGCCGAAATCGTCCATGGAGAAGCTGCATCCCATTTTCTTAAGGGCGCGCATATTTCTGCTCAGCGCAACGCCGCTTTCGATTGCGGCGGTTTCGGTTATTTCAAGGTTGATGAATCGTGGGTTTACACCGTATTTTTCAAGCACGGCGCCAAGCTGATTCGGAAGCTCCGGATCGCTGCATTGAAGTCCCGACAGGTTTACTTCAATGTATTTTACGCCGTGCTTTGCAAGGGAATGAGTCTTTATGCAGTCGCAGACCTTTTCAAACACAATTTCGCCCACCTTGCCGATAAGCCCTGATTTTTCCGCAATGGGGATAAAAATGTCGGGTGAAATATATCCGACCGTTTGGGTGTCATTGAGCCGTACCAGCGCCTCCGCCGAACAGAATTTCCGCTCCTTTACGGAGTAAATCGGCTGATAGACTACGTTGAAGCCGTCGTCGGTTATTGCCCTGCGGATTATTTCGGTAACAGCCGAGATTTTCTTGCGCTGCGCCAGAAGCTCGGCGTTGGCGATATATATTTTACCGTCGGTGCTTTTATTTTCGGACGTCATGAAATTCATCAGGTCGTAAAGCTCGTCGGGCGTTTTTGCAAATTCGGGATAGCTTATAATGTTTACCGTTCCCTCAAGGAGAATCCCGCCCGCTTCGCAGTCCCATTTGTCGCAAAGCCGCTCGGATATTCGCTCCGCAATGGGCATAGCCTTTTGCAGATCCCCTTTGATTATCACGGTAAGGGAATTTCCGCGGGAGTGATAAACGTAGGCTGAAGACGCTGCTTCCATGTAGGCTGCAAGCTTTTTGACGATTCCGTATCCAATGTCGTGACCGTTTTTGGAAAAGATGTATTCAAGATTGCTTATTACCACGCCCACTACCTGGATTTCGGATTTTTGGCGGCTGTATTCCTCCACCATGAGGTGAAAAGCGTGATTGGTAAAACAACCTGCGTCTGCGTCGTGAAATTCTCTCGGATTTTCCAACGAAAGATAAAGTAAGAACACCAAAGCGGCTGCCGCCAGACCTGAAACAAACACAGTCGGCACAATCGACTGAAAGATTATGGCGCAAATCCAGAAGCCGGAGCCGATTATTACGGCTCTGCGCTTTTCGTTTGTAAGCTCGGTGCGCGCCGCCGTTATAATCGACATGAGCATATAAAATCCCACGCAGATGAAAATGGTGGCGGGAACAGGTCCGTAGGAATAGGCGTGGTTCGGTTCAACGCGGTAGTAAATGCTGCCGAATAACGCGTATGCCAGGGAGCAAACGTAAGGCAGCAGAAACGGTATTGTTTTTGCCGAGCAAAGCCGCTCTCTGCTTCCGAGGGACAGTACATAAATATAGTCCAGTAAGCCCAGAGTGTCCATCGAAATGACAAAACCCCTGTGGAGAATGTCGTTCAGCAGGGGCGGTACCGTATCGAGATGGGTAACGGTATAGACTGTTGCAAGGTCAAAGGCCATGTTCACACAGCAGCAGGCAAGCAGCGCTGCAAAAACTTTTGAAGAAAGAATGGGAACTCTGCGCCCCGAAACATATTTGCAGATAAGAATTATCAGAAATACGGCTGACGCAAGCTGCAATCGAATATCCACACTAAACATATTTTTACCTCATAAAGTGACATTTACCGTCATGATTATTGTAGCACAACAGCCGATGATTTTCAATGTGAATAAAAAATAAAAAAACTATTGACAAAACCGTTTTGTTGTGATAATATAACAAACATCACAGTCCCAAATCTAAGAAAGGAGTAAAACAAAATGAAGCTAAGAGGAATTTTCAACAACTGAATATTGGCATACTGATCTTTTCACAGAAAGGTGTGTCTACAACCTTTCGAGTGTTATTGCATATATACGCCGCAGAACAGCCGATAAGGCTTGTTTCTGCGGTTTTTTTGTGCTTTGCACCTGATTTGAGGGAGGAATCATCACATTTATGAAGAAAGAGAAAGAAAAAAACAATATACCGTACATGATGAAGCTGCTGTGGAAAGCTGACAAGAAAATCGTCATATTCAGCTTTTACAAGCAGATTGCCGAGCAGGCATTCTCGGTAATTTTCTACATTTACCTGACACAGTACATTTTCACCTGCATTGAGCAGCAAAGCCCGTTTAACGACCTGCTGAGGCTCATTATTATTCTATGCGCCGCTCAGATAGCAGTTCACATTGTGTCCGCAGTGTGGAACTATCAGCTTAAGCGCCGCCAGCCCCTTATATACAAGAAAATCTACGAGCAGGTTATCGAAAAGTCCCTGACCATCGAATACAAGCGCTTTGAGCAGCCAGAATTCTACGACAATTTCACAAGAGCGCTGTCCGAAAGCGTTGACCGCGGAATACAAATGATGATGGCGCTGGTTTATTTTGCCGCCAACGTTATAGCTGCGGTTTTCGCGTCGCTGGTGGTAGTAAACACCGACCCGTTCCTGCTTGTGTTCGTGATTCCATCGGTAATTATCAGCTTTATTTTCGGTAAGATACTGGGCGAGATGTATTATAAGCTCGACTTTGATTCAACAAGGGATAACCGCATGGGCGCCTATGTAAAGCGCGTTTTCTACGAAAAGAAGTACGCGGGGGAGCTGCGCCTGTTCGGCATAAAGTCAATCCTGCTTAACAGGCATAAGGAGGCCTATGACGACCTTTACGACATAAACAAAAAGTACCGCAAAAAAACTGCGCGGCTCAACCGTCTGCGCTGGACGCTGTACTGCCTGCTGTCGCTGGGCGTTCCGCTGGCGTACATTGCCTTTGTGGTAAAGACAAACCCTGAAGCCGCGGCTGCGCCGTATATTGCTATGGCAATGGCAATCGACTTTATTTCGGGCAACATAAGCGACGCTATCGACAGGGGCATTGAAGCAAACAAACACTCGCTTTATGTAAAGAATCTGCGCTCGTTTTTGGAGTACACCCCCGAAAAGGTGGAATACACAACTCCCGTTCCCGAAAAATTAGGGGACATAGACATAGAAAATATGTCGTTCCGTTACGAGGGAGAAAGCAAAAACACGCTGAACAGCCTTAACATTCACATTAAAAAGGGAGAGCGGGTCGCCTTTGTAGGTCATAACGGCGCAGGCAAAACCACTCTCGTAAAGCTGATAATGGGGCTTTACAACGTCACCGAGGGCGAAATCAAAATCAGCGGCAGCAACATTGCCGGCTACGACCCCGATGAATTTCACAAGCATTTTGGCACCGTCTTTCAGGATTTTCAGGTGTTCGCGCTGCCGCTGTCGCAGAACGTGCTGATGAAAGAACCTGAGAACGAGGCGGAAAGGCAGCTTGTAGAGGAGGCGCTTATCAAGGCGCAGTTCGGCGACAAGCTTGAACAGCTCAAGAAAACCCACAAGGGCATTGACACGCCGCTTACCAAGGAATTTGACAAGGATGGCGTTATCCTGTCGGGCGGTCAGACTCAGAAAATCGCCATTGCAAGAGTTTTTGCCAAGAACCCCGACATTGTTATTCTTGACGAGCCAAGCAGCGCTCTCGACCCTGTTGCCGAGTTCAATATGTACGAAAATATGATGAAGCTTGCGGAGGACAAAACCGTAATTTTCATCTCCCACCGACTTTCCTCCGCCCGCACCGCCGACCGCATTTATATGCTGGAAAACGGCTCGGTAATTGAGGAGGGGACTCACGATTCGCTGATGAAATTAGGCGGAAAATATGCCGCCATGTTCAATCTCCAGTCGCAGAATTATCAGGAAAACTGAGAGAGGAGGACAATATGAACGAAAATAAAGAAAAAATAAGCATAGGGCGGACCATAAAGAATATCGGCTATGTTCTGAAAATGGTTTCGCAGAAGGATAAAGGCATTGTTATTCAGTATGTGCTTGCCTATACGCTGTTCAATATAGGCAACGTTGCATACGACACTATAATGATAAAAAGAGTAATCGACCAGATGACCGACAGCACTCCGCTTTGGGAAATACTGATTACCATTGCGTCCATGTTCGGGCTGCTTGCGGTTTCGATTTATGTAATGAACATAGTGGAAAACTCCGTCTTTACAAGAATAGTAAAAATTACGGGAGAAATTCAGCGCGAGTTCCTTGCCAAAAGCGCTCTTATGGATTTGAGCCGCTATGACGACCCGAAATTTTACGACAGCTTTGTACTTGCCGCTCAGCAGAGCGATACTATGATTTCAAACGCCATTGAGTACACAGGTCTGCTTATCGGCAACGCCGTGGGCATACTGCTTTCGGGGGGACTTATTTTCACCATAAACCCCATAATCGCCATTTTCCCTATTGCAGGCTTTATTATCAACATTGTTACCCGCTTTGCAATAACCAACCTTGAGAATGACTTTGACCTTGAAAAGAAGAAAATCAACCGCAAATCCGACTACTCAAAGCGCGTGTTCTATCAGCCCGAATTTGCAAAGGAAATCAAGCTTACAGGAATTGCCGCCCCGCTGAAAGCCCAGTTCGAGGAATCCATCGAGGAGGAAAGACAGGCGGCACGGAAATACGGCATAAAAATCGCGCTGCTTTCGCTGTGCAACTGGATTATGGTGTTTACGTTCCTGTCCTATTTCTGCGTGCCTGCAACGCTGGCGTACCTTGCCCTTGTGAAGAAGAAAATCAAGCTGGGCGACGTTGCGTCAATGGAAAATGCGGCAAACGCAGTGAAAAACCTGCTGGACGAGATAAATTACTTCCTCGTGGAGTTTCAGCGAATAGGGCTTTTTGCGGAGCGTTTCCGCCGCTTTGCCGAAACGAAGGAAAACATAGAAACCGCCAAAGGCATTGACGAGGTGCCGGACCGCGCAGTTCTTGAAATAAAGAACATGAGCTATAAATACGACGGCGTGGAAAGCTACACCCTGAAAAACATAAACATGACCGTTAAACCCGGGGAGCATATCGCCATAGTCGGCGAAAACGGCGCAGGTAAAACCACCCTTATTAAGCTGCTCATGCGGCTTTACGATGTTACCGAGGGAGAAATCGACTTTGGCGGCACCGACATAAGAAAATTCACCACAACGCAGTACAGAAATAAAATTTCCGCAGTTTTCCAGGATTACCAAATGTACGCCGCACCCCTTGGGGACAATGTTGCAATGGACAAAAACTCGCCTTACACAGACGATGAAATCAAGGCTGCTCTGGGAAAGGCTGACTTTACCGCAAGACTTGCCAAGATGAAAAACGGTCTTGACACCGAGATAATGCGCGAATTCAATGAGGACGGCACACTGCTTTCGGGAGGAGAAGCGCAGAAGGTTGCGGTTGCAAGAATGTTTTTAAAGGGCGGCAAGCCGGCTATTTCTATCCTTGACGAGCCGAGCAGCGCCCTTGACCCTGTTGCGGAATACACCCTCAACACCAACATGATGGCAAACGCAGGGGACAGCACAATAATCTTCATTTCCCACCGCCTTTCAACTACCCGCGACGCTGACAGGATATATATGTTCGCTCACGGCGAAATTGTTGAGGAGGGAACTCATGAGGAGCTGATGGCGATGAACGGCGAATACAGGAATATGTTCGAAAAGCAGGCGCACTATTATAAACAGCAGATAGCCGACGCCGTATAAATTCTCTTTGGGGCTTGCATTGATGAATATAATAGGGTATAATTACAGTATACTAAAGCAGACGCTTCAAAGGAGAAATGACATAAATGTTTTACTTTATCGACTATGAGAACATAGGAGCAAACGGCTTCAACGGCATTGATAACCTGGACGAAGGCGACTCGGTTATACTTTTCTATTCGGAAAACAACTGCCGTCTGCCGTTTTCGCTTCATAAAAAAATTGGCGAAAGCAAGGCTTCATTCCAGTATTACGACATCAAAACAGGCGCAAGAAACGCGGCTGATTTTCAGCTTGTGACCTATCTGGGCTACATTATCGCCAAAAATATCGACAGCGAATACACCATTGTCAGCAAGGACGACGGCTTTAACGCAGTTGTACGTTTCTGGGCGGACAAGGGAATTACCGTTTACAGAAGCACCAACCTGTTCAGGCAGTCAATGCCGCCGAAAAAGACAGAGGAGGCAGCTATGCCGCCTGTCGAGGTGAAAATTGACGAAGCGTTCGGTGTTGTTCCGAAGGACGAGCCTGCCGAGGAAGATGTTCCGGAGGAGATTGAAGAAATTGAGGAAATAGAATCTGCCGAAGAGCCTGAATCGGTTTCCGCAGATGAGGAAAAAAACGACGCAGCGGCAATCGAGGAGCTTACAGAGGAAATTGCAGAGCGTCATGACGAGCCTGCCGAATCCGCCGAGGAAAAGCAGCAGGAGCTGGACATAACTCAGCTTGTCGAGGAAATTGCGGAGCATCATGAGGAGCCTGCCGAGGATAAGCGGTCTTACAGCCGAACAAAAGCAAGAAAGCCGAGAAAGCCGCAGCCCGCAGATTCAACCATCGATCAGCTTAAGGACCTTATACCGCAGTATCATTACGACATTCCGCAGATAAACGAGATAATCGGCAAGTACAAGACAAAGCAGGGCATTAACAACGCTCTTGTCAAGCTGTACGGCACCGATAAAACAGGAGTTATATACAAGGCAATCAAGCCGCTTTTAAAGGACAAAAAAGGACGTGACTGATTGCCGCCGAAAGGAGCGGTTATGAAGAACTTTGTACCCTTTGAAAAGCTCAGCAAAAAGGAGCGTAAAAAGCTTAATGCCGCCAAAAGAGGCAGCTGGGGCGAAATAAACCCCATAAGCAGAAAGTCTGAAAACAAGAAAGCATACAACAGGAAAAATCCCAAGGTTGACCCTTGGGATTTTCAGCTTGTCGAAAAAGTCAAATTTAAAGTTTTTGTCCACTTTTTTCAAAAAGTGGTGGGTACTTAGGGCAAAGCCCTAAGCCGACTTCCGCAGAAGT
>CAKSIR010000104.1 GCA_934462775.1 uncultured Ruminiclostridium sp. | reverse complement strand
TTTGATGTAAATCTTGCTGCAACATATTATGACAAAAATAACATTGCTTCAATGTTAAGGAATGCCGTCAGTTCAGAGCAAAACGGCGGCGTTGGCTTTTATTACATAGACAAAAAAAGAGCTGCTAACCTCTTAAAGTGTACAGGGGTACAATTCCCCTGGAGACTTGTGGCTAACAACTCTAATGGTATTATACACCAAGTAGACGAAAAAGTCAACAGGAAAATTGATACTGTTTTAAAATCCCGACAATTCATACGTTGGTTCGGCGACTGGCAGAACTCTCCCGAAACCGCAAGCAAGGTCGTAAACGAGGACAGCACGCCTAAAGCAATGTACCATCAGACAGGCGCAAGCTTCACAGTATTTAACACGAACAGCGAGGCTGCGGGATTTCCGAAACTTCTCTGACTTGCATTTGACTTGCATTTTAACGTAATTTTGCGTAAATTTGCGGCTTTTATCGTATCGCGTGAAGCTTAACCCCAAAACATTAAATCCCTGCAAGCCCATTTATAATGCGGGTTTGCAGGGATTTATAATTGGCGCGCCCAATGCGATTCGAACGCACGGCACATAGCGTCGGAGGCTATTGCTCTATCCAGCTGAGCTACGGGCGCATAGTGTAACCACTGTATAAGTATACCACACTTTGCTAGAAAAAACAATACCGCTCGGCTAAAAATTATACGACGATTTTCGTGCCGTTTTAAAAAGCACCCGACCATATATCGGGTGCCTTAATAATGTGCAGTTATTCGGCAAGCAGAACCTCAACTGCGGCAAGCTTAGCTGCCACGCAGAAGATTTCCATAGCCTTCTTAAGTTCGTCAACCGACGGGAACGTAGGAGCGATTCTGATGTTTCTGTCCTGCGGGTCAACGCCGTATGGGAACGTAGCGCCTGCGCCTGTCATAACAACGCCTGCTTCCTTGCAGAGAGCAACTGTTCTCTTTGCAGTACCGTCAAGGCCGTTAAAGGAAATAAAGTAACCGCCGTTTGGCTTGTGCCATGCGCCTATTCCGCAAGGTGCGATTTCCTTCTCCAGCGTATCAAGAACGACCTCGAACTTAGGCCAGATAATCGCTCTGTGCTTTGCCATCTGAGCCTTGATTCCGTCAAAATCCTTGAAGAATCTTGCGTGACGGAGCTGATTCAGCTTATCGTAGCCGATTGTCTGATATGTCATCTGACTCTTAATGAATTCAATGTTTGCTTCACTTGCGCCGATTGCGGCAAGACCGCCGCCCGGGAATGAAATTTTTGATGTTGAAGTAAATTCGAACACCATATTTTCCTTGCCTGTTTTCTTACATTCTTCAAGAATGTTGAGAACATGGTCGGGCGTATCTGTAAGATGATGAACGCAGTACGCGTTATCCCAGAAAATTCTGAAGTCGTCAGCCTTTGGCGAAAGGTTTGCAAAACGTCTTACGACCTCGTCCGAGTAAGTAATTCCCTCGGGGTTTGAGTACATTGGCACGCACCAAATGCCCTTAATTTCCTCGTCCTCGGACACAAGCTTCTCAACCATATCCATATCAGGTCCATCGTTGAGATACGGAACCGTAATCATTTCAATACCCATGCTCTGGCAGATTGCGAAATGTCTGTCGTAACCGGGCGCAGGGCAAAGGAACTTAACGTGTTCATACTTGCTCCATGGCTTCCTGCCGCCTAAAACGCCCAGCAGCATCGCTCTTGCAATAGTATCGTACATCAACTGTAAACTGGAGTTGCCGCCGATAATGATTTCATATCTTCCAACGCCGAGCATTGGCATAAGGAGGCGCTTTGCCTCATAAATTCCGTCAAGAACGCCGTAGTTTCTGCAATCGATTCCCGTTTCGGAAATGTAATCGCCGTCAAGGCAATGAGTCAGCATTTCTTTTGAAAGATCCAGCTGCTCAGGCGCAGGCTTACCTCTTGACATATCAAGCTTAAGTCCCAGTGCCTTGTAGTCTTCGTACTGCTTTTCAAGCTGTGCCTTAAGCTCGGCAAGCTTTTCCTTTGATAATTCCTTGTACATAACTGCCCCCTAATATATTGCGCAATGCGCTGTACTGTATGTTACTATTATATTGTATAAAAACGAAAAATGCAAGTTATTTTTTCATTTCTTGCATTTTTTGCTTGTTTTTTGGCACTTCTGTTAATTTTCGTCTGAAAAAAGACGGTTTTTTATTAAAAATCTTCAGTGCTTGCATAGTTTTCAAGCGTGTAGGTTACATTCGGAATGCCGTTTGTACCCTCCGCAATATTTACGTCAACAATAACCACCTGATCCTGCAAAACGGTCTTTGAGAAAATAGAGTTGGTGTTTACGTTGTACAGGAATTGGATTTTAAGCGTTCCGCTTGTTCCACTCAGCATCATTTCATAGAAACCCGTATCGCCCAGTGAAAACGCTAAATTCGTTCCGTCCTCCGAAATCACAGGCGCTCCGAAGGACGCCGCGTTTTCATCGGTTGGCTTTGTCACCGCGTCGGAAATAGTGAAGCCTGTCGCAACGCACTCCGCAACAAGGCCGTCGCACTTAAAATCAGTGTTTGTCTGACCGTCCGCCACCTCCTGATTTATGGTGCCGTAAAAACGAAAGACGCCGCTTTCGTCAGACGGTTCAACGGTGAAATAGAACGATGGATAAAACTGCGGAGTTCCTGCCGCAAGGGCTGCCTTGTACACGTCGTCGTCGGTGAACTGCGTTGTAATAAGCGTCTTGTCCAACACCTCCGACAGCTTGTCGTAATCAACGTCCGAGCTGTAAAGCCGCTTTACGGAAAAGTCAAGTCCGCTGCCTATTACCCTTGGCGTATCAGAAACATATTCTATTTCAGGCACGCTGAGAGTTATGTATGTGTAAAATCCCACAATGCTGACCACAATTACGATCAGCGCAATAATAGCAATTTTTTTCATGTCGTATACCTTTAAATACAGTACAGATTTGTGTCCCAGCCGGGAATGTACGGATGATGTCTGAGGTAGAATTTATATGAGCTGTTCAGCTTTTTAACCAGCAGCGGCAGCTCAAGCATATCCTCCATGCGGTGATACAGCGAAACAATCAGCTTTGGTTTGTACTTACCGATTGTACCTGCCGCTCCATTCAGCGCTTCCTTTTCGCAGCCCTCAACGTCAAGCTTTATGCAAGTCGCTTCCTTGCCGCCGAGAATTGAGTCAACGCTTCTTGCGGCGGTGGGAATATTGCGTCCCTTTATGCCCGAAACGGCGCTGTTTCTGCCTCTGCGCTGGAAAAAGTCCATTGTGCGGTCCTCGCTCCACGCAATGGCGTTTATAGGCTCAAATATTGCCGAACCAAGGGCGTAATGCCGCCTGCGGAGCTTCCCGTAATTTCTCGCGTCAGGCTCGACCGCATATATTTTGGTGAATTTCTTCCCGGTTAGCTGCAAAAACTCCTCGACAGTGTCGCCGTTGTACGCTCCAAGGTCGACAAAGGTTTCCCTGTCCCCTAATTTCAGAAGCTCCATTGCCTCGGATCTGGGCGTTTCGCAGGCTTTCAGATAGCTTATATTGCCGCTGTAACGGTACCTTATCCAGTTGTCAAATGTGTTTCTGGAAATATCGTCGGCAAGCATTTCCCTTACCTGCTTTATTTTCGCCATATTCTCCGCGGCATATTCCTTATCAAAAAGACCACCGCCTATAACAGGCACATCGGGCGCGTAAAGCTCGTGCTTTTCCGCAATGGCGTACAGTCTGTCCATAACCTCAGGAAGCTGACTTCCGAAGCAGACAATCACGATAAAATCATCGTATTGCTCCTCGATTTCGGACAGCTTTTTTACAGTGTAGCCCATGAAGGAATGGCCGCGCACAAATTCATCGCTGGCCATAAATTCCGCAGGCTTAATCCCCTGCTTTTCCATAACCTCCATGATTTTCACGGCGCCGTCGCCCATGCCGTACATCACAATGGGCTTGTCCGCCGATTTGAGATAATCCCAGAGGAACATTGGCTGTTCCTCTGTTTTAAGCGTTTCTTCCGACATAGTACCCCTTATTCAACCGTAACCGATTTTGCAAGATTTCTCGGCTTATCAACATCGTTTCCTCTGTAAACCGCTGTGTAGTACGCGATAAGCTGCAGCGGCACAACCGTAACCAGCGGCATCAGCAGATCTGAAACAACCGGCAGCATTACATTATAGTCAACGCTTTCCTCGTCAATATTCATATCCTCACGGGATACCATAACCACAAAAGCGCCTCTCGACTTTACTTCCTTGACGTTGCTGCACATTTTTTCAAACAATCCGCGCTGAGTAGCAATGGCAATAACCGGCATATTCTCCGTAATAAGGGAAATTGTTCCGTGCTTTAACTCGCCAGCCGCATAGCTTTCGCTGTGAATGTAGCTTATTTCCTTAAGCTTCAGCGAGCCCTCCATGCTTAGCGCATAGTCAAGACCTCTGCCTATGTAAAGCAGCGAGTCGGCGCTCATAAGCTTTGAGGCTACCTGCTGATACGGTTCCTTATTTTCAACGCACTGCGCAACCTTATCGGGAATAGTCATAAGCTCCTCAACGTAAGCTCTGCACTGTTCTTCGGAAACTGCGCCCCGTGCAAGTGCGATTCTGAATGCAAAAAGGTACATAAACGCAGTCTGCACCATGTACGCCTTGGTTGAGCAAACGGAAATTTCAGGACCTGCAAGGGTATACATTACCATTTTCGCTTCCCGCGCAATCGCCGAGCCTACCACGTTCACAATGGCAAGAGTATCGGCGCCCACCTTATTTGCAAGCTCAAGAGCCGCCTTTGTATCGGCGGTTTCTCCCGACTGAGAGATGATAACAACTAAGTCCTTGTCTGTAAGCAGCGGATTTCTGTATCTGAATTCGCTGGCAATATCAACGATAACAGGCGCTCTGGAAACGCTTTCGATAACGTATTTGCCTACGATTCCGGCGTGCATCGCCGAACCGCAGCCTACAATGAAAACGTGCTTGTAATTGCGCAGCATTTCATCGGTAAGTCCGCACTCCTCAAAGGACGGCAGACCGTCCTTTATGCGGGGAGAAAGAGTGTTTTTCAGCGCTGTCGGCTGCTCGGAAATTTCCTTCAGCATATAATGCTCAAAGCCGCCTTTTTTTGCCGATTCAACGTCCCATGTGGCTGTATGGACTTCCTTTTCTATTTCACAGTGATGAATGTCGTAGAATTTTACGCCGTTTTTGTCGATTTCGGCAATCTCACCCGGTTCAAGGTAGTAATACTCCCTTGTGTGTTCAAGAATGGCGGTAATATCGGACGCGATAAACATTTCGCCCTTGCCCTTGCCTACAATAAGGGGGCTTTCCTTGCGGACTGCATAGATTTTGTTCTTGTGCTCCCTAAAAATAATTCCAAGAGCGTAAGCACCTGTGATTTCGCCGATTGTCTTGATTATTGTTTCCACAGGGTCGCCATCGTAATGATAGTCGAGCAGCTTTGCAACCGCCTCGGTATCCGTCTGGCTTTCAAAGCCGTAGCCCTTTGAAATCAGGAAGTCCTTAACCTTGCGGTAGTTTTCAATAATTCCGTTGTGAACAACGGAAACTCTGCCGTTGCCGATGGGGTGTGAGTTGATGTCGCTCGGCTCGCCGTGGGTAGCCCACCTTGTGTGGCCTATGCCCGCCACTGCCTCAAGCTGTTTTTCCTCGCGGAGCCTTCTTTCAAGTCCCTCTGCAATTCTTCCCTTTGCTTTTATGGTCTTTATTCTATCGTCCTCGAAAACGGCAATTCCAGCCGAATCGTAGCCGCGGTATTCCAGATTTTTTAGCGCGCCCACCAGAATATCAACGCATGGACGGTCGCCTGTATAGCCAACTATTCCGCACATAAGCCTACCTCGCAATCCGTTTGATTTTATATAATAGAAAGTATATGCTTTTTTAAAAATTATAGCACATTGCAACAATAAATGCAACCGTTTTTATAATAAGTACCAAAAAAGCCTGTGCCCGGTAAATCAAATTCGAAAAAAATATTGACCTGCGGTCTAATATGTAGTATAATAAATTCAATGCAGATTTTCTGCCTATTTTTATGAAACTTTGGAGGATTATTATGGCTTTTTGTGGAAAATGCGGCGCACAGATTGACGATAACGCAAAGTTCTGCAACATTTGCGGCGCTGCTCAGACGCCTGTCAGCGAAGCAACAGTAACAGGTGAAGGAACAAATTCAAACGGCAGTACATCAAATAAGAGCGGCTTTGCTGCTATCTTTGATACACCTGACCACACAGCAGAATTTGACCCTAACGACATCAACAGCAACAAGGTAGTTTGCGTGATTTCATACTTATGGATTTTATTCTTCCTTCCGCTGGTTTGCTGCTCAAATTCACCTTACGGCAAGTTCCACGCTAACCAGGCGCTGATTCTGCTCCTTACAAGTATCGTTATCAGCGTTGCTTCAGGTATTTTAACGGCAATGGGTCTTATTCCGTTCGTTGGAATCATCTTCAGAATTCTCGCTCCGCTGGTAAGCCTTTGCAGCCTCGGACTTCTTCTCTTCGCTATGATCAACACAGGTATGGGCAAGAGCAAGGAGCTTCCAATCGTTGGCAAATTCAGAATCATCAAGTAATTCGCTAAATACATAAGCCTTTCGGGAAACTGAAAGGCTTTTTATTTTTTGCACAAAAGTTTTTCTTGATTTGGTTGACATTTTGTCGAATAAGTGCTAAAATATGGTTATGATAACGATTAAGCGGAGGGGCTTTTAAATGAAAAATTTGTTTGAAAAAATAAAAAAGCTGCTGAGGAGCCAGTCATTTGTTATAAAGTTTCTCTGCATTTTCAGCGCGGCTATGCTTACTTTCGGCTTTTTGTGCTGCGCTGTAACCTTTGTATACTCCGCAAAGCTTACCAACGATACCAACAAACAGAACACGCTGATTATGAACTGCAAGAACATCAACTCAAATTCGCTGTACCGCTTTGCAATGCTCAACGCATACTGCGAAACCAAGGACTCACGCTATAAGGCTTCCTGGCAGAACGCAGTATCAACAATGGACTACAACGCAATTTCCGAGCAAACGCTTGCAATGAACATTGCCGACAGTGAGCTTTCCTACTTCAACAGCGTGTACAACGCAGCCGTAAAGCTTGACGAGCTTGAACAGAGCGCGATGTCCCTTGCAAATTCGGGAGATTTTCAGGGCTGCCGCGATATACTTACAGACAACGTTTATCTTAATGCGGTTTCATCAACAACCTCCAACTCAAACTTCTTTGTTGAAGCGGTGACAGAAAGAACGGACGCAGAGCTTACTCATACGTCAATGCTGCTGAATCTCCTTATGACGATTACTATTATCGCTGTGGCAATCGTAGCCATGCTGTTGATATTCATTATTATTTACAACTCCCGCTGCTTTCTCCGCCCGATCAGAATTATCAGAGATGAGCTTATCAACTTCTCCAACGGCGAAATGTCCAAGGAATTCAACCTTAAAGCCGACGACTCCGACATGGGTCAGCTTATCGGCGCGATTCACACAACCAAGGCTTATCTGAAAAAGATGATAGACGAGCTTACCTACGTTTTGCAGCAGATTGCAGACGGAAACGTAAGCTTCTACATAAATCACAAATATGTTGGCGAATTTATCGCAATCAAGGACGCGCTGAATACGATTCTTGAAGAGGACAACAAGGATTACAGCGAGATAAATCAGGCGGCAGGCTCGGTTTCGGACGCTTCCGAGCAGCTTTCCAACAGCTCTCAGAACCTTGCCAAGGGTGCGTCCGATCAGGCAGACGAGGTTGAAAGGCTTTCCGAAAACATCAGCGCAATTTCCGAAAAGGTCAACCGCAACGCCGCCAACGCCAAATCCGCCAGCGAGCTTTCCAACCAGTCTGAAAAGGCTCTCGGCGTAGGCAACGAAGAAATGCAGCGTATGCTTGAATCTATGGCGCAGATTGAGGAAACCTCAAACCAGATAGTAAAGATTATCAAAACTATTGAGGACATTGCGTTCCAGACAAATATCCTTGCCCTTAACGCGGCGGTCGAGGCTGCCAGAGCAGGCGACGCAGGCAAGGGCTTTGCAGTAGTTGCCGACGAGGTAAGAAACCTTGCAGGCAAATCCGCCAAAGCGGCAAGCAGCACCACCAAGCTGATCAGCGACTCCATTGCCGCCGTAAACACAGGTAAAGCCGTTGCGGACGCTACCGCAAGCGCAATGAGCGAGGTGCTTGACAAGGCTGCCAAAACCAACGTACTCATTAACGAAATATCCGTTTCCGCAAGAGATGAGGCTGACGCGCTGGAAAGCCTGCTTTCGGGCATAAGCAAGATTTCGGAGGTCGTTCAGACAAACTCGAACGCCGCTCAGGAAAGCGCGGCTGCAAGCGAAGAAATGGCGGCTCAGGCTCACACTCTCACAACCCTCATGGACAAATACAAGCTGAGAGAAAACGTAAAGTAAACAGTA
>CAKSIR010000103.1 GCA_934462775.1 uncultured Ruminiclostridium sp. | reverse complement strand
CCCTTGAATAAAGGGACAGCGTATGGTATTATTTATAGCGGAGATAAGAAAGAATATGAAATGGGAGGAATAGGCAGGGTGCAGATTCAGCCGAGTTTGCACCTCCTGTTCGTTATACGCGAGGTATAATTGAATAAAAATAAACGCTCTGTAATATGCAGAGCGTTTTGTTTATGTATTTTTGCAAAAGAAAAAGGAACGAATTTCTTCGTTCCTTTTATTCGCATTAGTAAACTGTCTACGCGATGTTTTCCAAATTAGCCAAGTAACTGGAGAACAGCCTGTGGAGCCTGGTTTGCCTGAGCGAGCATTGCCTGAGAAGCCTGCTGCAGAATGTTGAACTTTGTGTAGTTGATCATTTCTGTAGCCATATCTGTATCTCTGATCTGAGATTCAGCAGCTGTCAGGTTTTCATTTGTTGTTGTCAGGTTGTTTACTGTGTATTCAAGTCTGTTCTGTAATGCACCGAGGCTAGCTCTCTGCATAGAAACTGTCTTAACTGCACCGTCAACCATGTCGATTGCCTTGTTAGCAGCGTCCTGTGTAGAAACGTCAGCGTTTGCAACACCGATAGCTGTTGAGGACATATCAGCAACAGAAAGTGTAACTCTCTGGTCTTCAACGCCGTTAGCGCCGATCTGGAATGTTAAGCCAGAGCCTGTACCTGTCATCTTGTCTGCGCCAAGACCTGCACCGTTAGCCATCTGAGCTTCAACAGTTGCAGATGCCTTCTGAGCGAATAATACCTTATCTCCGTCAGGAGCATCAGCGTCAGATAACTCTACTGTGTAGTCAAGACCGGACTTCTTTAAGAGGCTTTCGATATCGCTGGCTGTGTACTCAACACCTGTAGAAAGGTGAAGTGTGAATTCGCCGTCCTTAATGCCTGTGCCCTCGTTGCCCTGCTTTGTTGTTTCAACCCATTCCTTGCCTGCAGCAACGTCTGTCTTAAGAGTGATCTTACGAGTATCAGCACCATAGTTGTTAGCTGTGAACTTAATCTGGTCAGCGTACTTATCATTAGCAACTGTACCGCCTGTCATAAGAAGACCCTTGATGTCAATATCAGCTGTACCAGCTCTTACGCCTGTTGCTGTTGCATAGTCTTCTTCTTTTGAGAATGTGAATACGCCGCTCTTGAGTGAGAATGATACATCAGGAATAGCGCCTGTCTGTGTGCCGCCCTTAGCCTGTGTAGCGCCAGCGATTAACTTATCGATGTCTGCCTGTGTATAAGACTGACCAACCTTTAAGTTAAGGGTTAATGTTGTACCAGCGTCGTCCCATTCTGCGTTTTCGCCGCCTGCACCGGAAGCTGCGTCCTTTAACGAGATTGTAACACCTGCAATGCTTGATGTGATTGTTGAACCCTCGAGTGAAATGTTACCGTCATCAGCAATTGTCTTTGTACCAAGCTTGTTGGATAAAAGCTGACCGTAACGTGGGCCGAATTCTGTTGAAGATGTACCCTTGTCAAGTGAACCGTCGAGAAGCTTCATTCCGTTGTATTCTGTAGAAGAAGAGATTCTGTCGATTTCAGACTTAAGAGCGTCAACTTCAAGCTGGATTGCTTCACGGTCTGTATCATCCTGATATGTACCGTTAGCGGACTGAACAGCAAGTTCTCTCATTCTCTGGAGAATTGAGTGAGTTTCGTTTAAGCCGCCTTCAGCTGTCTGGATAAGGCTGATACCGTCGTTAGCATTCTTTGTAGCCTGTGAAAGACCACGGATCTGTGAACGCATCTTTTCAGAAATTGCAAGACCTGCAGCGTTATCGCCAGCGCGGTTAATCTGGTAACCTGAAGATAACTTTTCAGTTGCCTTCTTTGTGCCGGAAACGTTCATGTTCATCTTGTTGTTTGCGTTAACAGCGTTTAAATTGTGTTGTACTACCATGCCTGCCATGATATTTTCCTCCTTGATACTTAGCCACCGATATCCTTTCGGAAGCTGTGTTTAATATTTTTCCGATACATTCTGTATCGCATTCGGGCTTTTTACCCTTACAATCTTTATATCGGCGCACTTCTAAAAAAACTTTAGCACTTTTTTTATTTTTGTATATATTTTACATTTATCGGGTTACATTTTGTACTTCATACCGCTTGCTCAACGTGTAACCGTTTTCATGCGAATATCCGTCAATCCGCCGTTTTAGGCTTTGTACTGCGCTTTTTGGTATGTTAATATATTAAACAATGCAGTACAAAGCTTTTTTTGTGCAAATTATTACAATTTTACAAATTGCTCTTGATTTAACTGCATTGCTGTGATATACTAAAGCTAAAGAAGTACATATAAATATATCGAATTATTCGTAACATAACATTTCTCCTTAACGAAAAACAGCCCATGAAGAATGGGCTGTTTTTCTGTCCCGCCTATATACTATTATAATTATAATAGGAAAAACGAAGAATATCCGTTATATCCGTTCACGCAGATTTTCCGCCACTCACTCCAAAACGGTTGCATTTTGAATTTACCGGTGCTAAAATAAAAAATAAGGGTAACTATGCGTTTTGCTGCGAAAAAACGGAATTATTGTCGGAAGAGGTTAATTATGAGGGTCGGACTGGTGCTTGAGGGCGGCGCCAAATGCGGAATTTTTACCGCAGGCGTGCTTGATTATCTGAAAAACAGGCTTGATATGTTTTCCTATGTAGGCGGAGTTTCCGCCGGAGCGGGGGCTGCCATGGACTTCGTTTCCCAGCAGGCGGGACGCACCAAAAAGGTTATTATGCCCGACAGAGAGCACGCGTACATGGGGCTTGATTCCCTGCTCCACACGGGGAAGTTCATCAATCTTGACTACATGGCTTACGATTATACGGAGAAAATCTTCCCGTTCGATTTCGATACATATTTCTCAAACCTGAACAGCAGGGACTTGACGGTGGAATACGTCTGCACCAACTGCGGCACGGGCAAGGTGGAATACCTTTCCGAAAAGAGCGACAGGGACAGGCTGCTGAAAATAATCAAGGCGAGCTGCTCTCTGCCGATAGTCTGCCCGCCCAGCGAATGTGACGGGCAGTATTACCTTGACGGCAGCATTTCCGACGCAGTGCCTTTTGAAAGGGCGCTTGAGCTTGGCTGCGACAAGGTTATCGCGGTAATGACCAGACCTGCGGGCGCTCACCACACCGACTACAACAAGTTCAAAAAGGTGCTGAAAGCAATGTACGGAGCGAAATACCCTGCGGTTTACGAGTGCCTGCTCAAAAGAACCGCAAGCTACGAGCGGCAGGAAAAGGCGATGAAAGCCCTTGAAAAGGCGGGCAGGGTAATGGTGATACGTCCGCAGAAAAAGTTCAGCATAAGCAAATTCGAACGCGACGATAAAAAGCTCCTTGAGCTTTACAGACACGGCTTCAAGCTTATGCACAACAAGGAAAAAGCATTGACGGAGTTTTTGGCGAAATGAGTATCGGACGCAATATTTTCAGAGGCATTATTAAAGGACTTGCCTATTTCTTTTTCAGACCAACGGTTGAATACGCCGACAAAAGCATAAAGGACCTGAAGGGTCCCGTAATTTTCATCTGCAACCACACCAGCCACTATGACGGCGCAATGGTTTCGGCGGTGCTGAGCAAATGGAAGCCCTGCATACTTATCGCCAAGGATTGGGCGGACAAAAAGAACGTCGGCGCACTGTTCAGGCTTTACGGCAGCGTTCCCGTCAACCGCAGGGAAATGGACACGGAGTGGTTTTTCGAGGCGCAGAAGCGCATGGAAAGCGGCGAAAGCTTCCTCATTTTCCCCGAGGGCAAAACCAGTAAGGGCGAGATGAACGACTTTCAGCCGGGCTTCGCGATTCTTGCGGAAAAGATGAACGCGCCCATTGTCACCTGCGCGGTTTACGGCAGGTACAAATTTGTTTTCGGTCCGAGAATGCACATGGCGGTGGGCGGAAGGTACGAGGCTGATTGTCCTCCCGACCTTAGAAAATCCATCTACGCAAGGCAGCTTGCAAAGGATATGCAGGGCGAGGTTCAGCAGCTCAAAAACGGGCTTGCCGCCGAATACGGCGAAAGGCTTGCCGAAACGGCGCAGTAACTGCGTCGGCGCGTTATTATTTGTTAATAGGCGAAAGCTTAAATATTATTTAATTTTTAAAGGAGCAAATACCATGGATAAAATCGAAACAGCAGAAAAGATTAAGAAGATGATCAGCGAAAGCCTCAGAATCCCGGAGGATATGCTTGCTTACGACGCAGAGCTGTTCGGCGGCGACATCGGACTTGATTCCGTTGACTCGCTGGAAATCATTGCAGGAATCGACGACCTCTTCGGCGTAAACATGACAGGCGTTGACAAGGTGAACTTCCGCGACATCAACTCACTCACAGCTTACGTTATGGAAAACGCAGGCAAATAACTATCCGAAAGGAAAGGTCTTGTTATGGCTAAAAGATGTGTTATTACAGGCGTCGGCATTATCTGCGCGGCAGGAAATTCCGCCGACGAATGCTGGACAAGCATAAAGAACGGCAAATCGGGCATTGACGTTGTAAGGTCGGTCAGCACAGAGGGCTGCTACTCCCATCTGGGCGCAGAGGTAAAGTGCGAAAAGCTCCCCGCCGAGGGCTATGACCGCTCGGTAAGGCTTTGCGTAAAGGCAGCCGAGGAAGCAATCGCCGACTCCGCGCTGACAGGCGATTACCTCAAATCCGCAGGCACTATCTTAGGATCCTGCGTAGGCGGCGCTGCAAGCATTGACAAATACTACACCGACGAAATGAACGGCAAGGCGGACAGCGCAGACATTCCGCGCATGGAGGCCTCCGCGATTGCAGCCGGCGTAAGCAAATATCTGGGACTTGACGGCGTTACAGCCAACATCGTAAACGCCTGCGCGGCAGGTACGATGAGCATTTCCTACGCCTGCGACCTGATTAAGAACGGCACGGGCGACGTGTATCTGTCAGGCGGCACCGACGCGTTCTCAAGCCTTGCCTTTGCAGGCTTCCATGCGCTCCATGCGCTTGCCGAAAACGCCTGCTCCCCGCTCAACAAGAGCAACGGCATCACCTTAGGCGAGGGCGCGGCTGTTCTGGTGGTTGAGGAATACGAGCACGCCGCTGCCCGCGGTGCAAAGATTTACTGCGAGGTTTCAGGCTACGGAGTAAGCTCGGACGCGCACCACATTACCGCTCCCCACCCGCAGGGCGAGGGTCAGATGAGCGCCATAACAAAGGCTATGCAGTCGGCGGGAGTTGAACCCTCCGAAATTGCTTACATAAACGCTCACGGCACAGGCACCGCAAAGAACGACGAGGCTGAATTTCTCTCCCTCCACACTCTCTTTGACGGAACAAATCTGTCCGTAAGCTCCACAAAGTCTATGACGGGTCACTGCCTGGGTGCGGCAGGCGCAATCGAAGCCGCAATTACCGTTAAGGCAATGAGCGAGAACATTGCACCTCCGACTATCGGCTATGATGAGGAGGACCTTGCAAGGCTTAAGGAAAAGGCGGGGGAGCTTGATTTTATCGCAAACAAGGCAGAGGAAAAGAACCTTGAAACCGTTATGTCCAACAGCTTTGCATTCGGCGGCACCAACGCAAGCATTATTTTCTCAAAGAAAGAGCATAAGGCGAAAGAGGGCAGAAAAGAGCCTGTTTACATTACGGGTCTTGGCGCGGTCATGTCAGCCGACAACGGCGAAAACAGCCGCTCCGTCACCCTCGACAGCGGCGCGTTTGCGGCAAGGGACGTAAAGCTGGGCTTTTACAGAAAGCTTGACAGATTCAGCCAGATGCAGCTTTTAAGCGGCATTGACGCTCTCAAGGACGCAGGAATCACCGTTGACGCCGACAACGAAAAGCTTATCGGCGGCATTGTGGGAACAGCAAACGGTCCAATGGCTGAAATCACCTCCTTCCAGAAAACGGTGTGCGAAAAGGGACCAACGGCAGGCAGCGCATTCTCATTCCCTAACACCGTTTACAACGCGGCAGGCGGTCATCTCTCTATTTTCACCAAGACAAAGGGCTACTGCGCAACCGTTGCCAACGGCTCGCAGGCGGGTATCCAGAGCATTGCCTACGCTTACGATGTTCTCCAAAAGGGGGACGAGCAGGTAATGATGGCTTGCGGCACTGATGAAAACAGCGCCGAAATCGACAAGCTTTTCAGAGCCGCAGGAGCAGGCGAAGGCTACGTTTTAGGCGAGGGCAGCTCCGCGCTGGTGCTTGAAACAAAGTCCTTTGCCGACGGCAGAAGCGTGCATAAATATGCGGAGGTTGCAGGCTGCGCGCTTGCTCATTCCGCTGAATGCAGCGCCGAAGCCCTTGACAGAGCCATTGAAAATGCGCTTGCAAAGGCGGGAGCTTCAGCAGCCGAAATCAAGGCTGTTTACGGCTTTGCAAACGGCACAAGCCTTGACGAAATGCAGAAGAACGCTGTTTTAAGGTATTTCGCGGGAGCGGCGGTCGTTGACGTAAGGGCGGAAACGGGCGATTGCAGAGCCGCAAGCGACAACTATGCGGCGCTCATGGCAGCAAAGGCAATCGACGGCGGCGAATACGAAAACGCAATCGTACTGGGCGCGGACCGCAGCGGTTCATTCAGCGCCGCAGTTTTAAAAAGAGTATAAAGGAATGGTCACACTATGACGGCAATTGTAACAGGAGCGTCAAGAGGTATCGGCAAGGCCTGCGCATTGGGACTTGCAAGGGCAGGCTATGACGTTGCGGTAAACTACGTTTCAAACGAGGAAGCGGCCAACAGGGTCGTTGAGGAAATAAAGGCGCTGGGCAGAAATGCCGTTGCCGTAAAGGCTGATACCGCCGATTCCAAAGCGGTAAAGGATATGTTCAGAACCGTAAATACCGAGCTTGGCGGCATTGACGTACTGGTAAACAACGCGGGAATCGTCGACGACAGGTACCTGCTGATGCTGACGGAGGAAAGCCTTACAAGAAGCCTTTCCGTAAACATTCAGGGCTACTTCAACTGCGCTCAGCAGGCAGCTCTCAAGATGATGAGGAAAAAGGCGGGCTGCATTGTGAACATTTCCAGCGTAAGCTCAGTTGTCGCAATCGCGGGACAGAGCGTTTACAGCGCAACCAAGGGAGCGGTAAACTCCATGACCGCAACCCTTGCAAAGGAGCTTGCGCAGTTTGGAATCAGGGTGAACGCAGTTGCGCCCGGCTTCATTGAAACCGAAATGATGGATCATATCCCCGAAGAAAAAAAGGAGGAATACCTTAAGGCAATTCCTCTCGGCAAGTTCGGCAGCGCAGAGGACGTTGCAAACTTAGTGGTTGAGCTTTGCTCGGAAAAAATGCGCTATGTAACGGGTCAGACGATTATTCTTGACGGAGGTCTTAGTCTATGAACATTCTCGAAATCAACGACAGAATCCGTCAGCGTCCGCCGTTTCAGATGATCGAGCGGGTTACGGAGCTTGTCCCCAACGTTTCCGCCAAGGGAATAAAGTGCGTTTCGGTAAACGAGCCCTACTTTCAGGGTCATATGCCGGGCTACCCGATTATGCCCGGAGTGCTGCTTATTGAAAGCGCCGCTCAGCTTTGCTCGCTGGTTATCGAAAGCGACGGCTCGGACGACAGCAGGATTTACGTTCTGCTCAAGGTGCGCGACTTCAAGTTTGTAAAGCCGGTTATCCCGGGGGATAAGCTGGAGCTTTCCGCAGTCCTTGTCAAAGGCAACGCGGGACTTTATGAGTTTGACGTAACCGTAAGCTGCGACGGAGGGGTGCGTGCAAAGGGTGCGCTTCTGTTCACTTCGGTTGACAAGGACAGCGTTTTTGCTGAAAACTAAGGTAGGTTAATATGAAGGCTTTAATTATAAACGGAAGTCCGAAGGGCGGCGCAAGCAATACCCTCGTCATTGCAAACGCCTTTGCAGATGGCTTTCCCGAGGGTACAGAGGTCAGCACCGTAACCCTTAAGGGCATGAATATCAAGCCCTGCGCAGGCTGCTTTTCCTGCTGGACAAAGACTCCCGGCGAATGTATCATAAAGGACGACATGGCGAAAATCTACGAGGAAATTAAGTCGGCGGACATTATCATTGAGAGCTTTCCGCTGTTTTTCTTCGGTCTGCCGTCAATGATGAAGGCAATGACCGACCGCTGTCTGCCCTTTACTCAGGCCTATGCGGGCAATGTTGCAGCAGGCGGCGGCTCGTTCCACGAGATAAGAGATCCGAAAATGGAGGAGAAAAAGCTGGTTGTAATCAGCACCTGCGGCTATGTTGAACCCACTGCAATGTATCCCGCTCTTGAAAAGGAGTACGACCTTATTGCAGGAAAGGGGCATTACACCAAGATTTTCTGCCCCGAGGGCGAGCTTTTCAACGCTGAATCCTGCAAAAAGCAGGTCGGCGCATATCTTGCGTACATAAAGCAGGCAGGTCACGAGCTTGCCGCGTTCGGAAAAATCTCCGAGGAAACAATGGCGCAGGTCAATCGGCCAATCCTTTCGCCAAAGGCTTTTGAGATGATAACCCAAAAGCATTGGTCAAACCTGTCGAAATAAAAATACTCCGCTTGTGAAAACAGGCGGAGTTTGCGTGTCGAAAAACGTGCCACCGGCACCTTTTTCGAGGATTATGTTGCGAAAATTATTCACTTGTGGGG
>CAKSIR010000102.1 GCA_934462775.1 uncultured Ruminiclostridium sp. | reverse complement strand
GTTAATAGCGCTTAATTATTGAATGATTTGTTTTGAGTTTAGAAAACAAAAAAATAAAAGGCACTCAAACGAGTGCCTTTTATTTTTTTGTTTGGTGCGGAGGATGGGACTTGAACCCACACGAGAATACTCCCACTACCCCCTCAAAGTAGCGTGTCTGCCATTCCACCACCTCCGCACAGGAGGTTATTTACTTTGTTTTGTATACCTTATGTAATTGTGAGGGGCTGTCGGTTTTTGTTCTCTCTCCCGACTGCTGTTATATTATAGCACGGATTTTTACATTTGTCAACACTTTTTTAAAATTTTTTTAATTTTTTTCAAATAAGCCGCAAATCCGCCGTCAGAGCCGATTTGTTGTACTGTGCAATTTCATTTATACAACAGATGTACATTTTTTTAAAAAACCTTTAAAATTTTGTTAGTCGCAAGGCGTTTATTATATTTTTGCAAAATTTAAAGTATAGCTCAGGCTATTCATTATAATACGCCCTTTGTTATTTTTACTGTAAAAAGAAATATTGATTTTGTACGAAACTTGTATTATAATTAAGTAAGTACAGTGCTTAAGGAGGTGCAGAATGACGCTTAAGGCTGTTGATAATATTGAGCAGGCAAAGCTGCTGATACGGGAAACAGGCTTTCTTCCGCTGTTTGACGGCAGGATAAAAGGCTTTTCGCTTAATTCGGCAACAAGACATCTTCCGTGGTTCACGGGTGATGAAAACGACCCATGGGAGTGGCGTGAGCAAATCGCGGCAGAGGGAGAAATCGCCTACGGTAAGTTCTTTAACAAAAACGCCGCCTTTGTTTCAAAGGAACTGTTCGGCGCGCTGATGAATTATCGACGTGACGGATACGACTTTGACGCAAGATGGGACGAGGGGCTTGCTAAACACAAGGAAAAGCTGATAATGGATCTGTTTTTTGAAACAGACAATGTTTTTCCTTCCTATATAATAAAAGAAAAAGCAGGCTTTGTCAAAGGCGGAGAAAAGGGCTTTGAAGGAATCATGACAGGTCTTCAAATGCAGTGCTATCTTGTGTTTAGGAAAACCTCGTACAAGCTTAACAAATCGGGGGAGCCATACGGATGGGCTGTCGGCAACTTTTGCACACCGGAAACCCTTTACGGTCAGGATTACATAAACAATGCCTACAAGGAAGAACCTGCCGATTCGTACAAAAGGCTTTTTGAGCGGGCAAAACAGCTTTTGCCTGAAATAAACGAAGAAGAAATAAGAAAATTTCTTAAGTAAGGAGTTAAATATGTTAGAAACAGGAATTAAAGGCAGACAGGCTTTAACAGTAACAAATGAGCTTTCTGCAAAGTCAATGGGAAGCGGTGCGCTTGATGTTTTTGCAACTCCGGCAATGATTGCGCTGATGGAGAAGACTGCAATGCTTTCCGTTCAGGGCAAGCTTGAGGACGGGCAGGGAACAGTAGGAACGCGCCTTGAAATCGATCATGTTGCTGCAACTCCGGTAGGCGCGGACGTATGGTGCGAAAGCGAGCTGGTTGAAATCGACAGAAAGCGCCTGGTGTTCGATGTTATTGCATACGACAAGGCAGGCGTTATCGGAAAAGGCAGACATGAGCGCTTTATCGTTGCAAATGATAAATTTATGGAAAAAGCAAACGCAAAACTTATGAAATAACAGTTGATTTATTCCTGCAAAAGTAGTACAATAAATATAAGTTGATTTATAATTAAAATGGAGTAGATAATGACCACAAAAACCTTTTATCTCAATAACGAGCGCACCGCTTTTGTTAAAGCGTACCTGCTTGATAATGTTGAAAATCTGAAATGGTGCGAGAAGCGTCCTGCAATTATCATCTTCCCCGGCGGCGGATATGAGTATTGCTCAGCCCGTGAGGCAGAACCTATTGCAATGCGCTACCTTGCCGAGGGGTATAACGCGTTTGTACTTAATTACACCTGCAACAAGAAATATCCAACAGCTCTTGCAAATGCAGCTTACGCAATGTACAAAATACGCATGAGAGCCGATGAATTCGGCATTGACCGCAATAAGATTGCAGTGTGGGGCGCGAGTGCAGGCGGACATCTGGCTGGCTGCCTGGCTACAATGTGGGCTGATACAGGCGTTGTAAAGGCAATCGGCTGTAACCCTGAGGACATTCGCCCGGACGCAGCTGTTCTCAGCTACCCTGTAATAAGCGGAATTACAAGCCCTCACAAGGGTTCCTTTGACGTGCTGCTCGGAGAAAATCCCGATAAGGCTTCTCTTTCAAGACTTTCCCTTGAAAACAGAGTAACCCCGAAAACGCCGCCTATCTTTATATGGTGCACCGCAAACGACGACTGCGTTTCCGCGCACAACAGCCTTGTTATGGCAAAGGCGTGTGTTTCAAACGGAGTGCCGTGCGAGTTTCATATGTTTGACGAGGGTCCTCACGGGCTTTCTGACTGCTCAAAGGGAACAGGCTGGAACGAATACTTTTATAACAGCAGCGCCAAGCAGTGGATAGAAATGTCGGTCAAATTCCTTGAGAAATACATGAAGGTTTGATTACATGAAAAAAGTTGCTTACACAAAGGGAGAATTGGCAGCGGAAATCGTTTCTGCTCTAATAGCGGCAGGTACGGTTGTCTGCGACATCGTTCTTGTAACAAGCGGCAAGGGCGGGGCTGCGATTTTTGCCGTGACTGCACTGATTTGCTACGGTGCGTTCAGCATTTGTTCGTTAATGCCGCAATGGGAAAACACCGCTATGTATAATCCCGAAAAAGCAACCGAAAAGCGACTTCACAGTACGAGAAAAGGCTGCATTGCAGCTAAGATAATTATAACGGGTGCATTGTTAATACTAAGTTTTATATAAAGAAAGGAAACAGAGATGAAAACACCGTTTACAACCAAGGAAAAGCTGGAGGAGATTATTGCAGAAATTCCAACTCCATTTCACATTTACGATGAAAAGGGAATCAGAGAAAATGTACGCCGCTTAAAGCAGGCGTTTGCGTGGAATAAGGGATACCGCGAATATTTTGCGGTAAAGGCTACCCCAAATCCATACTTAATGGAAATTCTTCAGGAAGAGGGCTGCGGCTTTGACTGCTCGTCATACACCGAGTTAATGCTTTCGGACAAGGTTGGCGCAAAGAAGCATGATATTATGTTCAGCTCAAACGCAACTCCCGACGCTGATTTCGGTCTTGCTTACGAGCTTGGAGCAATCATCAACCTTGACGATTTTACACACATCGATGTTCTTGACAAGCTTACCGGTATTCCTGAAACAATCTGCTGCCGCTACAATCCGGGCGGAGAGTTCAAGACTTCCGAAACAGGCAACGTTATGGATACTCCGAAAGACGCAAAGTACGGAATGACTCACGAGCAGATTATTGAAGCCTACAGAATCCTCAAGGAAAAGGGAGCAAAGAAATTCGGTATGCACGCTTTCCTTGCAAGCAACACTCTTACAAACGATTATTATCCCGTTCTTGCAAGAATCATGTTCAAGGCTGCTGTTGAAATAAAGGAAAAGGCAGGCGTTGAAATCAGCTTTATTAACCTTTCGGGCGGTGTTGGAATCCCTTACAAGCCGGATCAGCCCGCAAATGATATTGCTGTTATCGGCGAGGGCGTAAGAAAGGCGTTTGAAGAAATCCTTGTTCCTGCGGGAATGGGCGATGTTGCGATTTTCACTGAGCTTGGCAGATTCATGCTCGGACCTTACGGCGCTCTTGTTGCAACTGCAATCCGCGAAAAGCATATTTACAAGGAATACATCGGACTTGACGCCTGCGCGGCTAACCTTATGCGTCCTGCAATTTACGGCGCATATCACCACATCACTGTCATGGGCAAGGAAAATCAGCCATGTGACCATAAGTACGATATAACGGGCGGACTTTGCGAAAATAACGACAAGTTCGCAATTGACAGAATGTTACCGAAAATCGACATTGGCGACCTGATTTATATTCATGACACCGGCGCGCACGGCTTCTCAATGGGCTACAACTACAACGGTAAGCTTCGTTCAGCGGAGGTTCTTCTCTGCGAGGACGGCAGCTTCAAGAAAATCAGACGTGCAGAAACACCTAACGACTATTTTGCAACCTTTGATTTTTCAGATAAATATAGCTTCAATAAGTAATAAAGCCCCGCTGCATAAATTTGACGGAGGCAATGAAATGTTTGAAGAATTGGGAATATGTAATGAATCAGATCTTAGCGAAGAGGAAGAATAGACAAATTCCAGTTTGTCGGACAGATTAACAGCCCTCATGCAGTCATTATGCCATGCATTTCCACTTTTTTCAACCACTTTTCCGGTCAAATTTTCTTATGCACAGCATATATACCTTAAACTTCTTTTCGCCCTCAAGTTCTGTTCGACATTTTACACCGTTTCCTTAAAATAGCATAAAAAAGAAGCAGCCATGACGGCTGCTCCTTTTTGTGTCAAGCTGCTCAATAAATTTAAAGTTGTTGCTACAATGAATTAACCTGAGAATGAATCCGATGACCAAGTATACCAATTTCCTCGGAATGGCTCTTTATAATTCTTATCAATATGAATTCTTGAATTTCCGCTGTAATTTTCATCAATATACACCAAATAATAAAATCTGATATCGTGAGAATTGATACCGTCACCATTTTTAAGTTTTTCGCTTTTTGCAATCATATATAATAATAAATTTCCGTTTTCATCATATTCTGCATTGACAGAAGAAAATACAGCATAGTCACTATCTTTCCGATATTGTTCTTGTAAACCTGCAAGAATAGTTTTAACCTCATTATATGAGGCGTTAGATAAATCATTCTCCGCTATATGTACAGAAGAAATATCTTCAGTCTGTAATGTTTTAAAAAGACTTGGCAGTTGCTCAAAAATTTCTGTATTTGAGTAAAAGCAGTTTTCAACATATTTATAAGGAGCATAATAGGATACTGTCAAAAATATAACCAATGATAAAAAGACTGCAAAGACTAACAATAAAATTATAACAACTTTTTTCACAACAAACACCTAAAACACCGGGTCAATTTCCGATTTATCGGGCATGTCAACAGCCCTTATGTCATTATACCACGCATTCCCGCTATTTTCAATCACCCGCTCCATCAAACCTGCGCCGAACGATAATTTTTCTTCCTATATCACGTTTTTGACCTCCAATCTCACATACGCCTTGAAATTATACCAATTACACCATACGGCTTATCAATTCAGCGTATTACGCATTTTTTACATCAGTATTATCTACTATAATTTAAACATCGGTAATCAAACCTTAAAACAAAAATATAACAAATATTTCCATTATTTATTGACTTATTGCTTAAAAATGATATAATATATTTATTGAAGTTATATAAAAAAGAAACAAAAATGGTGAATATGTTTCTTATTTACCTAACCTTGTCGGTTTATTCTCGTCAAAAACGCGGATAAAGGAAAATATCCGTGTTTTATTTTATTAAAACTGCCGTAAAACGGTAAATCGGAGGAAAAAATGGAAGAAAACGAAATCAAGAAAGAAAAAAGAAGCAAAGAGGATATTCTGGAGATAATTATTGCAATTTTCTTAGGTATAACCGCACTTGCCACAGCATGGGCATCATGGATCGGCTCGCTTCACGGCGGAAATATGTCCACCAACTATACCAAGAGCAATAACCTCGCAGCAGACGGAAACGCACGCTGGAACGAAGCGTCACAGCAGCTTATGCAGGATATGCAGGTATGGAACATGATTAGCGACTATCAGGTTGAAATACTGTATGCAGACCAGACAGGCGATGAAGATAAGCTTTACGAAAGCGCATACAAAATCAAGTTTATCTGCATTGACAATCTTACCGATGAAATGGCTGCCCTTATCGGATATGACTTCAGCTATGAGGCTGACGACATTATCGATTGGGTAAAAAATGGTGAAACTTCAACAGTCAGCCCATTCTCTCACGACGACTTTGTCGAAAGCTACTATACCGACGCAAGCGCAATTCTTGCCGAAAGCGAAGCGGTTCTTGCCGAGGGTCAGGCTGACAACACCAAGGGCGATACGTTCAACCTTGTAACAGTTATCTATTCAGTTGTTCTGTTCATGCTCGGTATTGTCGGCACTTTCAAGCGTCTGCCAAACAGAATGCTTATTACCTGCGTCGCTATTGCCGGATTTTTATTCGGAACAATTTATATGTTCACAATCCCATTCCCGACAGGATTTAATTTCCTCAGCTTCTTTGGAGCATAAATCAAAAGGAGATATTTATGAAATTAAAGAAAATTCTTACATCTATTCTTGTAATGTCACTTACGCTTGGAATGATTTCGTTCAGCGGATGCAGCGATTCAGACAGCGGCGATGATAATTACGATGACGATGAGTATTACGACGACAGCGAGGAATACGACGACACCGACGACAGCAGTGATTCCGAAGAGGAAAACCGCGTTTATCTGAACGGTGCAACTCAGTTATCACTGAACAGCGGCGAATTCACCGTAAACCGCCGCTCCAGAACAGACGAGGGTCCTATGGGCGACAGCGGCTGGACAATCCTTGTTTATATGTGCGGAACGGATCTTGAAAGCGAATACGCAGCCGCGTCAAGCGACATCGCAGAAGCAATCAGCGCTCAGTACAGCGATGATGTACGCATTGTTTACCAGACAGGCGGAACCAATGAATGGCAGTGCGGTTTTTCCAGCGAATCCATTCAGAGATACGCGAACATAGACGGCGATGTTGAGTTGGTTGACGAAATTGACAACGCCAGCATGGGCGACTCGCAGACCCTTGCCGACTTCGTTTCATGGGGCGTTGAAAACTACCCTGCAAAGCGTATGGGACTTGTTTTCTGGAATCATGGCGGCGGAAGCATAAGCGGTGTTTGCTTTGACGAGCTCAACGACAGCGACAGTCTTTCGCTCCGCGAAGTAGACAATGCCTTGAACTCGGTATATGACCAAATGACCGATAAGTTCGAATTTATCGGCTTTGACGCCTGCCTTATGAGTACCCTTGAAACCGCGAACATTCTTGTTCCTTACGCAAGATATATGTTCGCTTCCGAGGAAACCGAACCGGGCGGAGGCTGGAATTACACCGACATCATGAATTATCTTGCGGAAAATCCTAACGCCGACGGTGCGGAACTTGGTGCAATGCAGTGCGAAAGCTACTATCAGCATTGTATTGATAACGGCGACTCAGACGGAACGACTTTTGCAATTACCGACCTTTCAAAAATTGACGAGCTGGTGATTGCCTTTAACGAAACCGCTCAGGATATGTACGAAGGCGGATATATGAACGAAATTGCCCGCGAAATCTACAAGTCGGACAATTTCGGCGGAAACAACCGCAATGAAGGCTACACTAACATGGTTGATATGCTTGGACTTCTCAACGCAACAGCCGAGTATTGCAATACAGCAAGCGATACGATTGAAGCGCTTAACAACGCGGTTATTTCTAAGGTAAACGGACCTATGCACGAAGGCGCAGGCGGACTTTCGCTCTACTATCCGCTTTCGGTTCAGGGTTCTCAGGAGTTATCCATTTTCGCCGACATTTGCACAAGTACATACTATCTTGCATTTGTTGACGCAATGGCTTACGGCACAACCGGCGGCGATGTAGACAGCTATGACAACAGTCAGCTTTACGACGATTGCGATGACTTCTGGAGCTGCGACTACTCGTTTGACGGCGACGCGGGAACAAACAGCGGAGATTTTGATACAGTCAATGACGACAGTACAATCAGCATTTCCGACATTTACTTCGACGAGGACGGAACATACACCGTTCAGCTTTTCGATACCAACTACTTTAACTATGCCGCTTGCAGCCTTTACACAGATGTAAACGGTACGACAATATATCTCGGCGAGGACGATGAGGTTGACACCGACCTTGACGAAATGACGCTCAGGGATACATTTGATGGCTCATGGCCTTCAATCAACGGCTCGGCTCTCGCCATTGAAACAGTGAGCGTAAGCGATGACCGCAGCATTTACACCTGCCCTATTCTTCTTAACGGCGAACCTACAAATTTGCGTATCGAATACGACTTCAGCGCAAACAAGTGGGAAGTTATCGGTGCATGGAGCGGTATCGACCCTAACACAGGTATGGCGTCAAGAGATGTTATAAAGCTCGCAAACGGCGATGTTATCACGCCTGTTTACTATGTTCTTTCAGATAACGACGATGATTATTACTACGGCGAAGAATATACGGTAGACGGCGAAATAACAATTGAATATGAAGCGCTTCCTGCCGCTGATTACTATTACTCAATGTCGCTGTATGACGTTTACGGCAACGTTTATTACACCGATTTTGTAACATTCACATACGATGAAAACGGCGAGCTTTACTTCTACCCCGATGATTTAACAGCCTGAAACCATTGAATAAAAACAAATCCGCTTCTGATATACAGAGGCGGATTTTTCATTTAACAAAAATAACCCTGCTGCACTTATTTATGCAGCAGGGCAGATTGGCGAAATAAACTGTTCGATAAATGGGAATTTATTGCACCGTGTCTAAAATCAACTGGTTGAATCTTTTTGCAAACATCGGCGGAATATTGTGAGCAGCCTT
>CAKSIR010000101.1 GCA_934462775.1 uncultured Ruminiclostridium sp. | reverse complement strand
CGGCGCCTGAGCGAGTGCCTTTCTTCTCCCATTCTTTGGGCAAGCAAAGAATGGGACGAGGGGTTTATTGCTCCCTTTCAGTCTAATCCAACTTTATCAAGGGGGCGAGCAGCCCCCTTACCCACCGAGTGCGTAACTACAACAAAAAAAGCCCGTGCGGCGCATGAACACCTCGCCAAGGGGGCGAGCAATAAATTCTTCATAGGGTATTGTAATTTCAAAAAAAATAGTGTATAATATATAAGACTATTTATGCGCTTATAGCTCAGCAGGATAGAGCGGCCGCCTCCTAAGCGGCAGGCCGGAGGTTCGAATCCTCTTAAGCGCGCCATAATTCTGCAAGTCCGAGGGGACTTGCGCCATGAAAGTACACCTTTATAAATATAAAAAGAAATTGGTGAATAATGAAGTTTAAATGGAATAAGAAATACGGCAAAATCGCCGCTTATGCCATAGGCGTGATAGTAATCAGCGGAATACTGCTGATTGCCGTCAACTACCTCCCCGGTTTTGAAGAGGTATTCAGCTTTATGGGCTCGGTGCTTACTCCCATTATATGGGGTGTGGTGATTGCCTACCTATTAAATCCGATTATGGATTTTTTTGAGCACCGAGTATTCAAAAAGTGGCAAAAGGACGCTTCGCGGCAGAAACAGCGCCGCATAAGAGCCGTATCCCTGTGGATAACGGTTATACTTGCCCTTGCGGTAATTGCGGGAATGGTATGGCTGGTTGTGCCGCAGCTTCTGGGCAGCGTGTCAAACCTTGTGCCTCAGCTGAAAGCCTACGCGCTGAACATTCAGAAGTGGGCGGAGTCCACCTTTGCGGACAGCCCCGAAATAGCCGAGTTCATCGCCGACCCGATGGTTCAGCTTGAAAACTACATTACCGACCTGTGGACGTCGGTTCAGCCTGCGCTGACAAGCGCGCTGTCCAAGGTGGGCGGCGGCGTGATAAGCTTTATAATGGGATTCAAGGACTTCATTATCGGCTTTATCATCGCGGTTTATCTGCTCCTTGCAAAGGATATGCTCCTGCGGCAGGCAAGAAAAATACTGTTCGCGTTCCTGCACAACGATTTCGTGCAGCACATACTTAACCTGTGCCACCGCTCAAACAAGATTTTCAGGCACTACATGGTGGGAATACTGCTTGACGCGTTCTTTGTGGGCTGCCTTACCTTTATCTTTGCAACCATAATCAGCGCGCCGTATCCGGTGCTGCTGGCGGTGATGATCGCCTGCACCAATATAATCCCGTTTTTCGGTCCGTTCATCGGCGGAATCCCGACGGCGATAATCGTGCTGCTGGACGACCCGCTGAAATGCCTTTGGTACGTTATTTTCATGCTGTGTATGCAGCAGTTTGACGGAAACGTTATGGTTCCACTTATTCAGGGCGACAAAACGGGAGTGCCCAGCGTGTGGGTGCTGATTGCGATTATAATCGGCGGCGGTCTGTTCGGCTTTGTGGGAATGCTGCTGTCGGTACCTGTTTTCGCGGTTATCTATATGCTCATGAGCGAGTGGGTTTCCGCAAGGCTCAGAAAGAAGAATCTGCCCTCGGACACGCTGCTTTACGAGGAAAACGTGGGGCGGTTCACCAACGACTATGTGTATACCGACGAGGACAGGCAGAAGGACGGCGAGCTGCTTGAAAAAATTGCCGCAGAGGGACAGAAAAAGAAGAAGGTCCGCATAAGAAAGCTTGAAGAGGCTATTGAAAAAAAGCAGGAGGAGCTTGCAAATCTTGGCAATGATTCCGAAAATGACGTGAAATAGCCGAAACAGCTTGAAAAAAGGCATTATGTATGCTATAATTCTTAATTGATTTTGTAATACTCGAAAGGTTTGGTTTTTATCATGAAAGATCAGCTTCAAAAAATAAAGGAGCAGGCGCTGAGCCAGATTGACGCTTGCAGGGAGGTCAAGGAAATTGACGATTTAAGAGTCAAGGTTCTTGGCAAAAAGGGCGAGCTTACCGCTATCTTAAAGCAGATGGGAAAGCTTACCGCCGAGGAAAGACCCGTTATCGGACAGCTTGCCAACGAGGTAAGAGAAAATCTCGAAAAATCCATTTCCGAAAAGCTTGCGTCGCTGAAGTCAAAGGCTGTGGAAATGAAGCTTGCTGCCGAAACCGTTGACGTAACAATGCCCGGAACAAAGCACGAGCAGGGCAGACGCCACCCGCTGAACACCGTTCTTGAGGAAATGAAGGACATTTTCAGAGGAATGGGCTACACCGTTGTCGACGGTCCGGAGGTTGAGGAAACAAAGTACGTTTTCGATATGCTCAACACCGACGAGGGACACCCTGCAAGAGATCCGCAGGACACCTTCTACATTACAGACAAGATTCTGCTCCGTACACAGACTTCCTCCGTACAGATAAGAACAATGCTTAAGGAAAAGCCGCCTATCGCAATCATCAGCCCCGGCAGAGTTTACCGCTCGGACGCGGTTGACGGAACGCATTCGCCGATTTTCCACCAGTGCGAGGGTCTTGTAATCGACAAGAAAATCACCTTCGGCGACCTTAAGGGTACGCTTGAAATGTGGGCGAAGCGCCTTTACGGTAGCGATGTAAAGCTTCGCTTCCGTCCGCACCACTTCCCGTATACAGAGCCGTCAGCCGAGGTTGACTTACAGTGCTTCAAGTGCGGCGGCAAGGGCTGCCCGCTGTGCAAGGGCGAGGGCTGGATCGAAATGCTCGGTTCGGGCATGGTTCATCCGCAGGTGCTTATCAACTGCGGCATTGACCCTGAGGAATACACAGGCTTTGCGTTCGGCATCGGTCTTGAAAGAATTACAATGATGAGATACGCAATCGACGATATGCGCCTGCTTTACGAGAACGATTCGAGATTCCTGTCGCAGTTCTGATCATAAGCTTTCAGATTTATAATATACGGAGGATAATTCAGTGGATTTATCTATGAAATGGCTTAACGACTACGTTAAAGCCGATATGCCAATTAAGGACTTTGTTGCCGACATGACCATGAGCGGCTCAAAGGTTGAAACATACAAGTCCCTTTCAGAGCCTTTATCAAAGGTTGTCGTTGGAAAAATCACAAAGATTGAAAAGCATCAGGACAGCGAAAAGCTGTGGATTTGCCAGATAGACATCGGCGAAAGGACAGTTCAGATCGTAACTGCCGCGCAGAACTGCTACGAGGGCGCAATTGTCCCTGTGGTACTGGACGGCGGCGTTGTTATCAACCGCAAGGAAGGCGGTTCCGTGAAAATCACAAAGGGCAAGCTCCGCGGCGTAATGAGCGAGGGCATGATGTGCAGCTTCGAGGAGCTTGGAATGGAAAACTCCGACTTCCCGTATGCATCTCCCGACGGAATCCTCATCTTCAACGAGGACCCCGACATCGACAAGTTCGAGCTTGGCATGGACGTTGCAAAGGCTGTGGGCATTGACGACATTCAGGTTGAATTTGAAATCACCAACAACCGCCCCGACTGCCTGTCCGTTTTAGGTCTTGCAAGAGAAGCAAGCGCGACCTTCGACCTGCCCCTCAACTACAAAAAGCCTGAATTCAAGGGCATTGACTACGACATAAGCAAGGACGTTTCCGTTACCGTTGAAAACACAAAGCTCTGCTCGCGCTACATGGCAGGTCTTGTTAAGAACGTTAAAATCGGTCCTTCGCCCAGATGGCTTGCCGAAAGACTTCGCGCAAGCGGCGTCCGCGCAATCAACAACATCGTTGACATTACCAACTTCGTAATGCTTGAATACGGTCATCCTATGCACGCGTTCGACTTAAGATACGTAGAGGGCGGAAAAATCATCGTCCGCAGCGCGAAAGAGGGCGAAACCCTCAAGCTTCTTGACGAGGCTGCCGAGCCGGTAAAGCTTTCTCCCGAAATGCTGGTTATCGCCGACGAAAAGAAGCCGATGGCGGTTGCAGGCGTAATGGGCGGCGAGCATTCGGGCATATGGGACGATACTGTTACCGTTGTGTTCGAGGCTGCCTGCTTTGACGGCGTTTCTGTAAGACGCACCGCAAAGAAAATTGGCGAAAGAACAGAGGCAAGCTCGCGCTTTGAAAAGCGCCTTGACCCTGCAAACGCTGAGGAGGCTCTCCACAGAGCCCTCGAGCTGGTTGAAATGTTAGGCTGCGGCGAGCCGTGCAGGACGATTATCGACTGCGACCACTCGAACAAGGAGCCGTTCACATTAAAGCACGACTACAAGTGGATTAACGAGTTCTTAGGCTCGGACATCAGCGAGGAAGAACAGGTCGCTATCCTTAAGAAATTAGGCTTCGGCTACAAGGACGGCGTTGTTACCGTTCCGCCGTACAGAATCGACATCGAGCGTCAGTGCGACCTTGCGGAGGAGGTAGCAAGAATTTACGGCTACAACAACATTCCTACCTCGATTCCAAGACTTTCAAGCCAGAGCAAAACGACTCCCGAACAGGCTTTCCGACAGAAGCTGACGGAAATCATGATTGCAGAGGGCTGCTACGAAACAATGACCTTCAGCTTTATCTCGCCTAAGTGGTACGATAAAATCAATCTCCCCGAGGAAGAAAAGCGCTCGGTCGTTATCACAAACCCTCTCGGCGAGGATACAAGCGTAATGAGAACAACAATGATTCCGTCCATGATGGAGCTTGTTGTACGCAATATCAACAACAGAAACCTTGCAGGCCGTTTCTTTGAAATCGGCAGAGTGTACAAGCCAAAGGAAAGCGTTGATATGCTGCCTGATGAGGAGGACGTACTGGCAATCGCGCTTTACGGCGACAAGGAGGACTTCTTCACCTTAAAGGGCATCGTTGAGGAGGTTCTTGACAAGACAGGCATTAAGGGCAGATTTACACAGTGCACTACCAACAAGACCTTCCACACAGGAAGATGCGCCGAGCTTACCGCCGATGGCAGGTATATCGGTACACTGGGCGAAATTCACCCGTTGGTTTGCGAAAATTACGGCGTAAAGGAAAGAATTTATGCTGCGGTTCTCAAAATCGCTCCTATGATCGAGGCTCAGACAACCGAAATCAAGTACAAGGCGCTGCCTAAGTTCCCTGCAATGACGAGAGATATAAGCCTTGTATGCGCAGACGAAATCAGCTCCGGCGAAATTATTGACATAATCACAAGTACAGCCAAGAATCTTGAACAGGTAACGCTGTTTGATATGTATAAGGGAACAGGCGTTCCCGAGGGCAAGAAGTCCCTTTCCTACAAGCTTGTTCTCCGCCATAAGGACAGAACAATGGAAAACGACGAGGCGGATAAGACGATGGAAAAGGTGCTCAAGGCTCTTGCAGAAAAGGATATTACCTTAAGATCATAAGGGATAACAAAAGAAAGGAATTGTATTATGTCCATTAAAAAGAAAATCGTGTCTGCGATTTTAGCAGGTGCGCTTTGCGTAACAACAGCCGCTGCTTTCACAGGCTGCGGCGATACAAGCTACGCAATGACAATAAACGACGAAAAGCTTAACGCAGGCATATACCTCTTATATGAGTATCAGGCGGTAGGCGAGGCTGACACCAAGTTCAGCGAGGAAAATCCCGACGTTGACACAAGCGCGGAGGGCTTTGATTACTATGCATACACTATCGAGGGCAAGGCTTACGACCAGTGGATTATCGACAGAACAGAGGAGCTTTGCAGAGAGTATGCGGCAGTAAACGCGCTGTTTGACGAAAAGGAACTTGCTCTTACAGAGGACGAAAAGACAGAGCTTAACGACTCGGTCAAGTCCACATGGGACGACGAAAACCCATACCTTCAGTATTACGGAATCGACTTCTCCACAATGGGCGAATACTACGAATCAAAGGGTATCGGCAAGGAAAGCTACAAGCTGGTTCAGTATGCAAATCAGAAGCAGTCCAAGCTGTTCGACTACTACTTTGCGGTAGGCGGCACAGAGGGAACAACTCAGGCTGAAATCGACAGCTATTTTGCAGAAAACTACGCAAGAGCGACCTACTTCAAGATTGCCCTTGAGGACGGCAACGGCGACAAGGTTGAAACCGGCGAGGGACTTCAGATTTTAGAGGATCTGGGCAACGGCTATGTCGAGGAATTAAAGAACGGCGCAGCGTTCAGCACTGTTTCCAAGGAATACGATGCTTACGTCAAGGAGCAGGAAAAGGCTGCCGCACAGGCACAGGCTGAAGAGGACAACACCGTTTATGTGGAAGAGGACGACGAGGATACGGACGAGGAAGAAAAGTCCGAGGCCGACTACGAAACAATGTTCAGAAAGACGTCAACTTCACCGTCTGCGGAATTTGTTGAGAACCTGTTCTCCATGTCCAACAACGAACCTCAGCTTTACAAGACAGAGGACGCTTATTATGTAGTTGTACGTCTTGACGTAAGCGAGAGAACAGACTGGCTTGAAAACAACACAAGCACAATTCTCCACAGCCTTAAGGACGACGCTATGACCGAAATTCTTGACAATGCGGGAGCAGGCTGCACCGTTGTGCTCAACGACTCCGCAATAAGCCTGTACAATCCAAAGAACTTAAAGTAAGCGCAAATTTTCAGCCGCTGCGTCTTTCGGGGCGCGGCGGTTTTTTCGGTATAACCGTTCACAGAAAGGAATGGTACAGATGATTATTTTAAGCGGCTCTGACATTGAAATGGCGTTCGGGGCTGACGTGCTTTTTTCGGGCGTCAGCTTCGAGGTTGACGAAAAGGACAGAATTGGTCTTGTAGGCGTCAACGGCACGGGAAAAACCACCCTTTTCAAAATCATCAACCGCATTACCGAGCCTGAAAGCGGCACGATAAACAAAACCGCCGACACCCGAATCGGCTACATGGAGCAGCACGTTGTCCGCGACAGCGGCGTTTCCGTTTACGGCGAGGCATTATCCGTTTCCCAAAGCCTCATTGACCTTGAAAAGCAGCTTGAGGAAATCCACGCCGAAATCGACGGCGGCAATCACAGCGAGGAAATTCTCGACAGGCAGATGAAATTGCAGGAGCGCTTCGAGCGCGACGGCGGACTCGAATACCGCGCAAGGACGAAATCCGCCCTGACGGGTCTTGGCTTTACTGCCGAGGAGCAGGAAAAGCCCGTTTCGGTGCTGAGCGGCGGGCAGAAGTCAAAGGTGCAGCTTGCAAAGCTGCTGCTTTCGGGCGCGAATTTGCTGCTCCTTGACGAGCCGACCAACCACCTTGACATAAAGGCGTGCGAATGGCTTGAAAAGTTCCTGCTTGAATACAGGGGAGCGTACATCGTAATCTCCCACGACCGTTATTTCCTCGACAAGGTAACAGCTAAAACCTTTGAGCTGGAAAACAAGCACCTGACCGTCTGGAAAGGCAACTACACCGGATACAGGCGGCTCAAAGAGGAAAAGCGCCTTACCATGCAGCGCGAATACGACAACACGATGGCTGAAATCAAGCGCATAGAGGGCATTATCGAGCAGCAGAAGCGCTTTAATCAGGAGCGGAACTACGTCACCATCGCCCACAAGCAGCACAGCATCGACCGCTTAAAGGAAACCCTCGTCAAGCCCGAAGCTGCGCCTGAGGAGCTGCATTTCACCTTCCCCTGCTTTGAAGGCTCGGGCAACGACGTGCTTTACGCCAACAACCTGTGCAAAAGCTTTGACGGCGAGGTGCTGTTCCGAAACGTCTGCCTTGACATCAAGAAAGGTGAGCGGGTGTTCCTGCTCGGTCCGAACGGCTGCGGCAAGTCCACGCTGTTCAAGATACTTGTCGACAAGTGCAAGGCGGATTTCGGCGATTTCAGACTTGGCGCGCGCATAAAAATCGGCTATTTCGACCAGATTCAGACAGGTCTTACCGACACGAAAACGGTAATGGATGAAATTTGGGACGAGTACCCCAAAATGACTCAGACCCAGGTGCGGACCGCTCTCGGCTCGTTCCTGTTCAAGGGTGAGGAGGTCTTCAAAAAAATCGGCTCCCTCAGCGGCGGCGAAAAGGCGCGGGTTGCGCTGCTTAAGCTAATGCTCAGCGGCTGCAACTTCCTGCTCCTTGACGAGCCTACCAACCACCTTGACATCGGCGCAAGGGAAGCCCTTGAGCAGGCGCTGCTCGGCTACAAGGGAACGCTGTTTGTGATTTCCCACGACCGTTATCTTATCAACAAGCTGGCAGGCACGATTTACACGCTGACCGAAAACGGCGTGGAAAAGTTCGACGGCAACTACGACGACTATGTTCAGAGCCTTGAAAGCGTGAGCATCAAGGCGCAGCCCGAAAGGTCCGAGGAAAAGCCGAAAGTCAACAATTATCGCCTGCAAAAGGAGCGCGAAAGCGAGCTGCGCAAGCTGAACACCCGCGTGAAAAAGGCGGAGGAGCGTATTTCGCAGCTTGAGGGGCAGCTTGAGGAGCTGAACAAGCTGCTGATGAGTCCCGAAATTGCCTGCGACTTCGAAAAAGCAACCGAAATCACCAAGCAGATTGAGGAATGTAACGCGGAGCTGGAAACACAAATGGAAGAATGGGAAGCAGCGGGGGCGCTGCTTGAAACCCGGACTGCGTCCGGCGGCAATTCCGCCTTTTAATACGTTTTATGAAATCCCGCCGTTGGTGTAACGGCGGGATTTTTTAGTTGTGTTCAGGCGCCGCACAGGCTTTTTTGGTTGTGATTTTTATGTTGTTTGGTAAGGGGGCTGCTCGCCCCCTTGATAGAGTTGGATTAGACTGAAAGGGAGCAATAAACCCCTCGCCCTATTCTTTGCTTGCCCAAAGAATAGGGGAAGAAAGGCA
>CAKSIR010000100.1 GCA_934462775.1 uncultured Ruminiclostridium sp. | reverse complement strand
GTTAAAAATGCGCAAGCATTTTTACCTGTCCGAAGCGCGGAACAGCCCCTCGCGGCGCCTGAGCGAGTGCCTTTCTTTCCCTATTCTTTGGGCAAGCAAAGAATAGGGCGAGGGGTTTATTGCTCGGCTTTAATCTCCATAAACAAAATTAAAGGGGGCGAGTAGCCCCCTTATTCACAAACTGAAAAATTATAGTCCGGGCGAAGCCCAGTATAGCAGCCGGACGCAGTCCAGTTAAGGCGCAGCCTTATTCGAAGCTGTCCTCTTCGTTGCGGGAGTTCCACAGCTCAACAAGCTGCTCCATTTCTTCCTCTGTGAGGGAAATTCCCTTGCCCATTCTCTCGTGGTCGGGAGCCCATGAACGAATGTCGTACTTTGGCGCTCTGTCGTTCCAGGAAACCATGTTAAGCTCGATTCTCATTCCTCTTGCGCCCTCGGAAATAACGCCGAGTTCCTTTGTGATTTCATACTTAAATTCTGCCATAATTATACTCCTTTATATTGTCAGGCTGAAAGCGCCTGTCATTTTTTGTTGCTGTCAGCGGGAACAACCTCGTCAAAAAGCGCGTAGTATTTCGAGGGAATACGCTTGTTTATGTGGTGCCTGCCGAAGTACCATGCTCCGAAATCAACGGTTTCCTTGATGTGTTCAAGGTAGGTGTTGATGTGGCTGCGGTCGGTTTTTCCCAGACGTATAAACTCTGAAATAGTCGCAGGCGGCTCGTAGCTGACAACAAAATCCACCTTGTTTCCAACCTGCGAAAGCGCCTTGTCAGCCGCCTTCAGCTCCTCGTCGGTGGGAATTTCCCTGAGCCATCGCTGCTCCGCGTCTGTCCCCTCGAGGTAGGAATCGTTCTCCTCGCTGCGCCCGCCGCCAAAGGCGAAAATCCGCCTGTCCGGCAGGTCGAATACGTTTCCGCGTATGAGCTGACGGAGATTGCCGCTTATTTTGCGGGTAAGCCCGCCGCACCAGAATTCGGTTTCGTACTTTTCAAGCTCGTCGTAGTTCTCGTGGATTCCCTCCACAAAAAGCACGTTGTAGCGGCGTTTGCCAATCCATTTCAGCAGCTTTTTTTCCTTTTTCGAGCCGTTCCAGATAAAGCCGAAATCGCCGCAGATAATGAGCGAATCGTTCTTTTTCAGCTTCTTTATCAGCGGATTTTTAAAGCGGGTAATGTCACCGTGAGTGTCGCCTGTAATAAGTATCATAATTATCCTTTGATTTACTTTGTCTTTTCAATTGCCTGAGCAAGGTCGGCAATGATGTCCTCGGTTGTTTCAAGACCGATGGAAAGACGGACTGTGTTTTCGGTAACTCCCGACGCAATAAGCTGTTCGGGCGAAAGCTGCGAGTGAGTTGTTGTCGCAGGGTGAATAACCATTGAACGCACGTCGCCGACGTTTGCTACAATTTTGAACAGCTTAAGGCTGTCCATAAACTTTACGCCTGCGGCTCTTCCGCCTTTAAGCTCGAAGGTGAACACTCCGCCGCCTCCCAAGGGCGAATATTTTTTGCACAGGCCGTAGTACCTGCTGGACTTGAGCGCAGGATAGTTTACCCTGTCAACCTGACTGTTCTGCTCAAGAAATTCCGCAACCGCAAGGGCGTTCTTGCAGTGGCGCTCCATGCGGACGGAGAGGGTTTCAATGCCGTTCAGCACCATGAACGAGTTAAACGGCGACGGGCAGGCGCCGAAATCCCTTGTAATCAGGGCGCGCAGTCTTGAAATAAAGGCGGCTTCGCCGAGGTCGGCGAAAACTACGCCGTGATAGGACGGGTCGGGGGCGTTGAACAGCGGGAAACGGTCGTTGCCCTTGAATACGAACTTGCCCGAATCAACCAGTATTCCGCTCATAACCTGTCCGTGTCCGCCAAGGAACTTTGTGGCGCTGTGTACGACAAGGTCTGCTCCCCATTCAATAGGGCGGCAAAGGTACGGCGTTGTGAACGTGCTGTCGACCATAAGCGGAATACCGTGCCTGTGAGCGATTTCCGCAATGGCTTCAATGTCGGCTACATTAGCGTTGGGGTTGCCGATAAGCTCGGTGAAAAACAGCTTTGTGCGGTCGGTGACTGCGTTTTCCCACTCGTCAAGGTTGTCGGGATTGACGAACCTTACCTTGATTCCCAGTCTTTTGAGGGATACTCCGAAAAGGTTTACCGCGCCGCCGTAGATGTTGATCGAAGAAACAAACTCGTCCCCCTCGCCGCATAGATTTACGATCGCGTTGAAGATTGCGGCGTGACCCGACGAAAAGGCAAGCGCTCCCGCGCCGCCCTCAAGGGAGCACATTCTGTCCTCAAGGAATGCGTTGGTAGGATTCTGGAGTCGGGTGTAGATGTTGCCCGGTTCCTTCAGCTCGAAAAGACTTGCCGCGTGGGCAGTGTCGTCAAAGGTATAGGCGTTTGTAAGATACAGCGGAGGAACAGCGGCGTGAGTTGCCCGGTCGCCGTCGTAGCCTGCGTGTACCATTTTTGTTTCAAATCCGTATTCAGACATTTTTCTTCCTCCCTAAGGAAAAGTTAAAATATTATTACAAAATTAAAAAAAGACTTTTCAACTTTGAATTTTTTTGTTATAATGATATATATGCCTTTTGACATACCGGCTGCGGAATAATTCCGCAGGTGTAACAATACATATTATATATAATAAAGGATGATTTGTCTATATGCGAAATGTAAAAAATTTACGCGCTGTTTTCAGCTTTATTTTAGCCTTTGCCGTTTTTGTCGCACCTTTCGGCAGCATTCGCGCTTCTGCGGCATTTGTTCCCGACGGAACGATTTACAGCGAGGCGGTATATATGTTCAACATGGATACGGATATTACAGTCTATGAGAAAAACGCTCACGAAAAGCTGTATCCTGCGTCAACCACAAAGGTAGTCACCGCCATTGTGGTGCTTGAAAACGTGAAAAATCTTGACGAGTACGTTACTGTTCCGCAGAGCGTGTTCGACGAGTTCTGGCTCGGCGACCCGAACAAGGAGGGACCCTCCGCCGCGGCAATCGAATCGGGACAGACCAATCTGACCTACCGCGACTGCCTGTACGCGCTTATGCTGGCAAGCGCCTGCGAGGCTGCAAACATTCTTGCGTATAATGTAGGCGGCGGCTCGGTTCAGAACTTCGTCAACATGATGAACGAGCTGGCGGGGCGCTTAGGCTGCGCCGACACTCATTTCGGCAACGCTCACGGCTTATGGCAGGAGGATAACTATACCTCCGCTTACGACCTGTTCCTTATTACGAAATACGGCTATGACAATTATCCCCTGCTTATGGAAATAAGCGACACATACGAATACGAAATGCCTGCAAACTCCAACAATCCGAACGGCTACACAATCAACCACACCAACAAGCTTATCGCCGCAAGCTCGGAAAATCCGTACTATTATGAGTACGCCCACGGCATCAAGACAGGCTCTATCGACTATTACTGGACGGCGGACGGCGCAAAGCACGACGGCGGCAGATGTCTTGTTTCAACCGCTGCGAAGAACGGCTACACCTACATGATAGTCAGCCTTCAGGGTCCATACTACGACAGCGAGGGCAATTCGTTCCAGTCGGCGTTTACCGACCATCTGACCCTCTACAAGTGGGCATTCAGCAGCATTTCCTACCAGCTTGTCCTTTCTAAGACAGAGCCGGTTGCACAGGTAGCAGTAGAACAAGGAGAGGACGCCGACCACGTTGTTCTCCGCCCGGAAAGGGACTATGCCACGTTACTTCCCAACTCGGTGGATCTTACCACAGTACGTCAGATACCGCACCTTGACGCTGAATCAATACTGGCCCCCGTTCAGAAAGGGGAAATCCTCGGAACAGTTGAACTTCAGCTTGGGGGAGAAACCCTGGCAGAGGTTAATCTCATTGCAAGCGAAAGCGTAAAGCTTTCCCAGCTTGCCCACATTTCCGCGCAGGTCAAGGAAATCACCGATACCACATGGTTCAGAGTGTGCGTTGTGTTCCTCGTTCTGCTTATTGCGGCGGCGGCAATGCTTATTGCAGTCAACCGTTCGCGCAAGAAGAAAATGGAAGCCAGAGCAAAGCGCAGAGCAGGCGCGGGAGCAAAGAGAAGATATTAAATGACGGTAAACCTTATTACACTGGGAAAACTAAAGGAGGACTACCTCCGAAAGGCCTGCGCCGAGTATGAGAAAAGGCTGTCGGCTTTTGTCAAAATAAGCATTATCGAGCTTGAACCTGTCAAGCTGCCCGACGACCCGAATCAGGCGCAGATTGACGCGGCTCTTGAAACGGAAAGCGCAAGGATATTTGCCAAGATACCACAGGGCAGCTTCACCGCCGCCATGTGCATAGAGGGCGGACAGATGACCAGCGAAAGGCTGGCGGAAAAGCTTTCAGCCGTTTCCGTCAGCGGAAAAAGCACCGTAAACTTTGTAATCGGCAGCAGCTATGGCCTTTCGGACAGGGTTAAGAAAGCCGCCGACCTAAGACTGAGTATGTCGGAAATGACCTTTCCTCATCAGCTTGCGCGGGTAATGCTGCTCGAACAGATTTACCGCGCCTACACCATTATAAACAACAGGAAGTATCACAAATGAGATGGCATTTATACAGCGCAGGACTGCTGCTGTACGGTCTGGGCATGGTTGCACTGGGCGTTATAATACTGGTTCAGGGCAACGTTGTGCTTACCTACGCGGCGCTTATCGGCGGCATTGTTATCTGCGCCCACGCAATTCACTGCTTTATAAACTACTTTTCAAAAAACGGAAACAACCAGCCTAAGCACGACAACTCCGCGCTGATAACGGGTATTTTCAACCTTGCGGCGGGAATTATTGTAATGATTCTCCCCGACCTTACCATGTTCCTGCTCATAAAGATATTCGCTCTTTATGTGCTGCTGAACGCGGCGGTAAAGCTTATCGACTTCGTTATTGCAAGGAAAAACCACGTTTCGGGCAGAATATACGACTTTATCGCGTTTATATTCTTCCTTGCGTTCGGCGTTATCCTGCTGTTTACAAACGAGCTGAACAAGAAAGCGTTCCTGATACTTGCGGGAGTTTACTGCATTGCCTACGGCGTTTCTCAGCTCAACGACTTTGTGGTGAAGATAATCCCTCAGCGCACAAAAAACAGGTTCAGACGCCGCATAAGAGTGTCTGTTCCCGTGTTTATCTCCACGTTCATGCCCCTTTCGTTCATGAAGAAGATAAACAGTATGCTTGACGAAAAAATGGACAGAACAGAGGCTATCAACAGCTTTGAAAAGGAGCTTGACAGCAAGAACGACGGACTTCCGCCCGACATCGAGGTGCTTATACACGTTTCGGGGGACGGCGTGGGGACCTTCGGTCACTGCGACCTGTGCTTCGAGGGAGAGATAATCTCCTACGGAAACTATGACGAGGAAAGCTACAAGCTTGCCCGCGGACTCGGCGACGGAATTTTCTTCACCTGCGAAAAAAAGCGCTACATAAGATTTTCCGTAACCCACGACCACAAGACCATTTTCTGCTACGGACTGCGGCTTACTCCCGAACAGAAAGAGCGCGTCCGCAAGGAGATACAGAAGATAAAGGACAGCGTTTTCCCGTGGCAGCCTCCGTACGAAAAGGCGCTTGCGGAGGGAAAGGACGCAAAGCTTGCGGACTTCCCAGACTACTGTTCAAAGCTGTGGAACGGCACCCGCTCCCATTTTTACAAGTTTTACGACGGAAAGTTCAAAACCTACTTTGTATGCAGCACCAACTGCGTACTGCTTGCGGACAGCATTTTGGGAAAAACAGGCTCGGACATTGTGAAAATAGACGGACTTATCGCTCCCGGAACATACTTTGACTATATGCAGAGAGAATATCTCATGAAGGACAGCTTTGTAATAAGCAGAACCATATATAATAAGGATAACACCGAACGCCTGCCCGACGAGGATTCGTGGTACGTCGACGGCAAGGGTAAAAACGGAAAGGACAGGATTGACTGAAATGGCAAGGATTGAAGTTATAAATGACCGCTTTACAGGCTGTATGCTTGGGGCGGCGGTAGGCGACGCTTTTGGCTATCCCCTTGAGGGAATGGAATACGAGGATATGTGCGACCGCTTTGACCATATCGGCGCAATCGACCTTGCAGTAAGCAAGAAGTCAGGCACTGCGCTTTTCACTGACGACACGCAGATGACCCTGTTTACTGCGGACGGAATACTGTGGGCTGACATGATGGGCGGCAAGAACGGGGATATTGACTATGCGGAGTATGTTTTCTACGCGTATCAGTTCTGGCTTTACACCCAGACCAAAACCGTTGCGGGCAAGGAATACGCATGGCTTTTCGACCAGAGCAAAATGCGCTACAAGACCCAGCTTCTGAAAAGAAAAGGACTGTACAAGAAGCGTAATCCAAGCGAGAACAACCTCGCCGCTCTCCTTGCGGCAAGGAACAATAACTACGGCACTCCCTCCAACATCGTAAACAACAATTCCGACAACGGCGGCATGAAGCGCGTCGCTCCTGCGGGACTGTATTTCTGCGAGGATACGGCAATCGCGTTCAGAATGGGCTGTGAATTTGCCGCAATTACCCACGGCGCGCCGAGCGGATACCTTGCGGGCGGCTGTTATGCGGCTATTATCGCCGAAATCATCAGAGGCGCCGAGGTGCGCACGGCGGTTGAGCGGGCAATGGACATAATCATCGAAATAAAGGGCGGCGAGGAATGTTACAGCGCCCTCAAAAAGGCGATTGAGCTGGTGGACGACGAGGAGGTTGCTCCCCTTGACGCGGTTAAACGGCTCGGCACAGGCAGAAGCGCGGCGGAGGCTCTTGCAATAGGCGCGTTCTGCGCAATGCTCCACAGGGACAATTTCCGCTTTGCAATCGAGCTTGCCGCAAACCATGACGGCTCAAGCGACACCTGCGCCTCAATCTGCGGCGCAATTCTGGGCGCGTATTACGGCGAGGCGGCTCTGCCGAAAAGCTGGATGAAAAAGCTCCAGTATCACGATTTAATTCAGCATATAGGCGACAGACTTTACGACGCAAGCGGCGTAATGGAGAAATTCGCGGACAGCGACGAGGAAGAGGACGAGGAAGAAGAGGACTAAACTTTCTTTTGTTACAGAATTACACGGGTTTTGCTCGTTAATTTGTACAATTTCAATGCATATTAAATGTAAAACCATTACAAAGTTGTCATTTTCATTAAAAATTTTATGGAAAACACTTGCTTTTTACGAAACATTTAGCTATAATGTAAATATCGAAAACGGATAAATCCCTGAGGGGGTTTACATAAAAAATTTTTTATTTTAAGAGGGGGAACTTCCAATGATAAAGAAGTTACAGAAACTCAAAGCTAAGAAGGGCTTCACACTGGTAGAACTTATCGTAGTTATCGCTATTATCGGTGTTTTAGCTGCAATCCTTGTACCTACAATGTTAGGTTATGTTCAGAACTCAAGAGTTACAGCAGCTGACCAGGTTGCTAAGACAATCAAGGACGCTGCTCAGGTTTCCGCTACTGAAATGGATACATTAGGCAACGGTCTCCAGTCTGCTGTTCTTGCAGTTTACGGTTCTTATGATGCTGACGGTGCAGCAGGTTCTAGGGTTACAATCGGTGGAGGCGCAGGTTCAGGTGCCGTAATCGGTGCTGATTCTAACTACAAGGGCATGACAACAACAGGTGCTGCTACAAAGCATGGTTCTAAGTTAGCTGCAAGCCTCGAAACATTACTTACAGAGCAGTCTAAGGATCTTTCTTTCTGCATCGTTTACAGCAACGGTACAGCAGTTCAGGTTTACTCTTCTGAGGATATGACATTAAGCAGCTCAGGATGGGCTATTCCAGCAGGTTCAACAACAGTTGCTTCTTCTGCATTCACAGATGGTCCTGGTATCGCTTCCGGCGGTGCAATCGTAGGTTCTAACCCGAAGTACAACGGCTAATTCTTAGCTGACGCTTAAAACTCAATACATACTACCCGATACTCCACTGTATCGGGTATGTGTTTATAAAGGGCTTTATATGAGAAAATTTGTTATGAAATCAAAAAAAGGCTTTACATTGGTGGAGCTTGTAGTTGTTCTGGCGATTATAGCCGTTATGTCCGCTATACTTATTCCCGTGGGAATCAGTATCTGGGGAAACGACGACGCGGCGAATACTTATTCCAAGAACTTCTATTATGCCGTGCAGGACATAGCGACGGATTTAAAGTTTGAGTATCAGGACGCGGCTTCGCAGCCTATCCCCGACGGCGCAACTCTGCTGTTATATATGCAGATGAACGACAAAGGCGAGGTTGTGGGAGATGTTACGGCAAAATACAGCACCGTAAAAGCCGACCTTGCCAACGGCATGGGCTCTTCGCTCGACAGCGCCATACTTACCGACATGAAAACCCGCCTGGGCAAGCTTATGTCGCACAATGAGCGAAACGGAGTTTACTATGCGGTGGTTGACAGCAAATACCGCGTTACAGCCGCATACTGGAGCGACGGCGGTTTTAATAATCTCAAAGACGAGTCCTTTACTTTTACCGGAGATTATAAAATCGGCGATTATCGCTGCGGCGCTTATCCGATTTCGGCGGCGGAAAAGGGGAAAAACCTTATCGGTTGACAAGGCTGCGCCCCAGACTGCGTCTGGAGGCTGTTCCGAGCTGCGCTCGGCAAGGCTGCGCCTTGAGGCTGTTCTCGGGCTGCGCCCGGCAAGGCTGCGCCTTGAGGCTGTTCTCGGGCTGCGCCCGAGGGGCTATAATTAAACACTTTGATTGCTGAAAAGGGAGCGGTCGCTCCC
>CAKSIR010000099.1 GCA_934462775.1 uncultured Ruminiclostridium sp. | reverse complement strand
ATCGCACGGACGGATTCGCTTCGGCCTGAGCCGAGAAGTCCGGTGAAGCCGTTTACCTCGCCCTTTCTTATTGAGAAATCGAAAGGCGCAATGCCGGCGCTGCTGACAAGCCCCTCAGCCTCGAATACCGGAGCCTCGCCGTTGGTCTTTTGCTCGACCTCATGGGGCTTATCCATGTCGGACAGCTTGTTGAGATCCTTGCCGAGCATCTTGGAAACCAGCTCGACTTTCGGAAGATCCGCTGCGTTGTACTCGCCCTCGAATTTACCGTCGCGCAGTACTGTTATTTTGTCGCAGACTGCGTAAACCTGGTCGAGAAAGTGCGTTACGAATATTATTCCAACGTCACGGCTCTTGAGGTCGAGCATTAGCTTGAACAGCTTTTCGACCTCCTGCTCATCAAGGGAAGAAGTCGGCTCGTCAAGGATAAGCACCTTGCAGTCCATATCGACCGCACGGGCTATTGCGACCATCTGCTGAACCGCAAGGGAGCAGCTTCCGAGCTGCTGATTCGGTCTTGCCGGGATATCGAGCGATTTCAGAAGCTTTCCGGCGTCCGAATACATCTTCTTCCATTTGGTGAAAGCGCCCTTTGATCTGCCGATGTACATATTCTCGGCGACTGTCAGGTTAGGGCAGAGTGTGATCTCCTGATAAACCGTGCTTATTCCGGCTTTCTGGGCGTCCTGGGTCGATCTGATAACGACAGGCTCAGGATTGCCGGACATATAGATGTTTCCGCCGTCCTTTTCATATACACCGGTGAGTACTTTTATAAGTGTGGATTTACCAGCGCCGTTCTCGCCCATCAGCGCGTGTATTTCGCCCTTGTGAAGTGTGAATTCAACGTTTTGGAGCGCTTTCACACCGGGGAATTCCTTACATATGCCCTCTAGCCTGAGAACAACATTTTCGTCACGCATTGTCTTCGCCTCCGGTTTTTAGTTAACAGAATGGTCCGATACAAGGGATATGTTATCCATCATATCGGACCGTTTTCGTCATGCCTGATCGGCTGATTCAGCTAGGCTGTTCAGAACAATCAGATACCGTACTTATCAACGTCTTCCTGAGTGATAGTGGAAGCGTCGAAGCCCTTCTCGTCCATAATGATGACCTTGTTTTCGGGAGCCTTGCCGTTCTCAAGATCCTTGATGATGGAGTCGATGTAGGAAGCCTGGAAAGGATTGCACTGTCCATCGTAGTTCCAGCTGCCGGAAAGGAGGTTCTCAAGAGCCCACTTGTTGCAGTCGAAGCCCATTACGATAACGTCCTTACCAACGCCGTGGGAGATGTTAGCCTTGTCGAGGGCTGCAACTGCGCCCTTTGCCATATCATCGTTCTCGGCGTAGATAACGTTGAAAGAAGTGCCGCTGTCAATGATGGACTGAACGATCTGCTGCGCTGTTTCTGCGTTCCAGTCAGCGGTCTGCTGTGTAACAAGTTTCCAGCTGTCGTTTTCAGCTACCTTGGTGTCAAGAGCGCCGGTTCTGCCGACCTGTGCAGCGGAACCCATCGTGCCCTGGATATGTACTACGTTGTATTCCGAAAGTCCCTGGGAAGCCAGCCAGTCAACTGCGGTCTGACCTTCCTTTGCCATGTCGGATACGATGGAAGCTTCGTACAGGCTTACGTCAGCGTCAATGGTTCTGTCGAACAGGATAACCTTGATTCCCTGAGCCTGAGCGTCCTTGAGTACGGAATCCCAACCGGAAGTACCGGCAGCGGAGATCAGCAGATAGTCGACTTCGGACTGAATGAATGTCTGTGCTGCTGCGATCTGCTCGTCGTTCTTAAGGCTGTATGCAAAGGAAGCGTCGTAGCCGTTTTCCTCTGTGAATGTAGCCTTCATGTCCTTATCGTTTGCTGTACGATAGCCGGACTCGTTGGGGTCGTTGTTGATTATTCCTACTTTAATGAGGTCTCCGCTGCCGTCTGAATTAGCCGAGCCGCCGGAGCCGCAACCTGCAAATACGCTTGCAGCGAGTGCCAGACCGAGTACCGATGCGAGTATCTTCTTGATTTTCATAGCTTTTCCCTCCGATAAATAATGTAATCGTTGTGGTTTTGTTTTGGAATGCTAGAACAAATTCTTAGCATATTTGCTACAAATCTTATTTTTGTCTGCATTCTTGTTTGTTGCCATTATTCTAGCACAAAGATTTGATAAATGCAATACACAAAATATACATTATTTGAGAAATACTTTTGTGCATATATTACAAAACACGCGTTTTCCCCACAAACAAATATGACGTTGAAAAAAATATCTTGACAAAATAAGTACAAAGTTGTATCATATATATAGATGAATTTGTATTCTTTTGGAATTGGCATTTGTACTTTTATAGGGGCGATAATATATGACTAAATATGAGGCTGTTGCGCAGGCGATAAAAAATGATATTGAAAACGGCGTGTATGCCGAGGGGCAGGCGATACCTACCGAGGAGCTGCTTACCGCTCAGTATGGCGTCAGCCGCCAAACGATACGCAAGGCGCTGGCGCTCCTGGTTGAGGACAATCTTATAATAAAGCGGCAGGGCAGCGGTTCAACGGTCCGCCCTAAGCGGCTGAATCCCAAAACAGGAAAAATAGCGGTGGTTGCAACGTACATCAGCGATTACATTTTTCCGAGCCAGCTTCGGGCTGTGGAGGAGGTGCTGTCCGAAAATAAGTACACCGCGGTTCTTTCCGCGACCCGCAACCGCGTTTGCAGCGAGCGCGCTATTCTTGAAGAAATACTGAAAAATCCCGTTGACGGCATACTGATAGAGGGAACAAAATCCGCGATGCCGAACCCGAATTTCGATTTGTACGAAAAGCTTATAGGCATGGGAATCCCGATAGTCTTTTTCAACGGGTATTACCCGACCCTCAGCGGCACATATTCAGTCTGCGCGGACAATCGGGCGGGAGGAGCCGAGCTTGTGCGGCATCTTATCGACTGCGGTCACACGAAAATCGCGGGATATTTCAAAAGCGATGACATTCAGGGTCATCAGCGGTATTCGGGCTTTATTTCGGAGCTGTTCCGCAGCGGGCTGGTAATCCCCGATGAAAACGTGTTCTGGTACACCACGGAAACAAAGGAAAAGCTCTTCGACAATCCTGCGGAGGTGTTAAAGCGACTTGGCGACAACACGGCGGTCGTGTGCTACAACGACGAGGTGGCGTTCGGGCTTGTGAAATGCCTGCTCAATGCCGGCAGACGCGTTCCCGAGGACGTTGCGGTAGTCAGCTTCGATAACAGCAATCTCAGCCGAATATCTCAGGTGCCGATAACCTCGCTTTCCTATGAGGACAGGAACATCGGCAGGATAGCGGCGCAGAAGCTCGTTGACATTCTGGACGGCAAGGAGGTTTCTTCTGAGGTATTGCCGTGGACCTTTATCCGAAAGGAAAGCTCATAAATATAAAAACAGCGCCGGACTTTTCGGCGCTGTTTTTATAAATTGATGCAGTTTGCGAAGCTGTATCTGATATTTATTTAATAAAGCAAAACAGGATAGCTTGCTTTGCTTATACCAAAAAGGAAAAATCAAATTATTGTGCACTCTGTTGGCAAAGAACCGTAATTTTGATAGAAAGCCGTTAAGGGGGTGCATTGATTCTCCTTTTAGGCGGCACATTTTTCTGTACTGTTACGCCTTCTTGAAATTAAGTCAGATACCCCTCTCGCGCCTTCACGCCGAAGTGAGCCTCCAGCCGATGCATCTGGTCGTCGGTTATGGTGTTGACCAGCGGCAGGTGGGCGATCTTCATGTAAATCTCCGCAGCCTTTTCGGCGGTTTCAATGAGTCCGAAGGTTTCGTCCAAGTCTTTGCCTGCGCCGTAGATGCCGTGCTGCGCCCAGACCACCAATCGGGCGGTCTGCATCTTCTCCGCCGTGGCACGGCCTATCTCATTTGTGCCGCAGAGCATCCACGGCAGCACATTCACCCCGTCCGGGAACACCACGATGCACTCGGTGCACATCTGCCAGAGGGTGCGGGTGAAGGCTTTTTCATCCAAGCTGTGGACATAGGTCATGGCCAGCAGGTTCGCCGGGTGGCAGTGCATGACCACATGGTTCTGCGGGTCGATTTTCAGCCGTGCGGCATGGCTCATCATGTGGGCGGGAAACTCGGAGGTAAAGCGCCCGCCATCGGTGAAGCCCCAGAGGAGCTGCGCCGTTTCACCGCCGTTTGCCAGACGGACGAGTCCGAGGTTCACCTCCGGGGCGTACTGTACATTCTTGAAATACTTGCCCGTGCCGGTGACGAGGAAGTATTTGCCCTCCAGCGCCGGGCAGGAAAATCCTGTGGGGATCTCCCGCAGAACCGTGCCGTCCGCATAATCTTTAACCTGAGATTCCTCCAGCAGCAGGCTCACGTTGCCGCCGTTGCGCTCATCCCAGCCGTGGTCGTACATATTCGTTGCGGTGCGGATCATTTCCACCATCCACGGGGCTGTCAAAATATTCTTCATGCTCTCTCCTCCAAAACTTTCTTTTCATAGTCACGCACCATGGGCAGCCACGCGCCGTCCTCCGGCACGCTGCTTCTGCGGCAATACTCCGCCCAGACCTCGCCGAAGGGCAGGGTTTTCAGCTCCTCCTGCCGTACCAGCAGGTCGGTGAAATTGCCCGCGTTTTGCTCCTTGGTCATGTCGGGGGTCAGCAGGGCGTTCAGCAGGGCTTTCTGCACATTTCGGAAGCCTGTGACCCACGCGGCGATGCGGTTGACGGAGGCGTCGAAGTAATCCAGCGCCATATGCACGCGCCCGTTCAGCCCGCCGCAGCGGACGATCTCCTTGCAGATCTCCTTCGTTTCATCATCGAACAGCACCACATGGTCGCTGTCCCAGCGAACCGGACGGGTGATGTGCAGCGCGATCTCAGGGAAGAAGGTCAGCAGCGCCGAAATTTTGTCGCTGACCACCTCGGTGGGGTGATAGTGGCCGTTATCCATGAGTGGTATGCACTTATCCCTGTTCATGGCGGCGTAGCTCAAAGCAAATTCCGCGCTGCCCACGGTGTAGCTCTCAACGCCGATGCCAAACACCTTGCTCTCCACGCAGGGCTTGACCTTATTGAAATCAAACGGCTCGGAGAGAATTTCGTCGATAGACTGCTTGCAGCGCAGCCGAGGCCCCAGTCGGTCGGCGGGAATGTCCTTGAAGCCGTCGCCCGTCCAGATGTTCATGGTACAGATCTGCCCCAGTTCTTCCGCCAAATACTGCGAGATACGCAGGCAGGCTTTGCCATGCTCAATCCAGAAGCGGCGGGTTTCCTCGTTTGGGGAACTCAGCGTCAGGGGATCGCACTTGGGATGAGAGAAGAAGGTGGGATTAAAATCTGCGCCAAGGTCGTGCTTTTTGCAGAATTTCACCCACGGGGCGAAGTGCTTCGGCTCCAGCTTGTCTCGGTCTACCCACTCGCCGTCGTCAAAGATAGCGTAGCTTGCGTGGAGGTTCAGCTTCTTTGTGCCGGGGCACAGCTTCAGCACCTCCTCAATATCCGCCATCAGCTCCTGCGGCGTTCTTGCACGGCCGGGATAGCTGCCGGTGGTCTGAATGCCGCCGGTGAGAGGCTTGGTGGGGTCGGTGTCGAAGCCGCGCACATCGTCCCCCTGCCAGCAGTGCAGCGATACCGGAACGGTTTTCAGCTTGTCCAGTGCCGCCTCGGTGTCTACGCCCAGAGCGGCGTATTTTTCTTTTGCTTCCGTATAACTCATTGGTCTGCCTCCATTTGTATTTTCAGATTGCCGAGCGCCGTTGCTTCGATGGGCAGGGCGACGACCTGCTTGTTCGTGGCTCTGGCGGTGAGATGGTTGAGAAACTCGTTTTTCGCGCCGCCGCCCACGATGTAGAGCTTTTCATAGGTGTGTCCTGTGTTTACTTCCAGCTCTGCAAGGGCTTTCGCATAGCTTTCCGCAAGGCTGCGGTAGGCACAGCGGAAATAGTCGCCAATGCTGATGAGCTTTCCGCCTGTCGCCTCATCAAAGGCGGACTTCATGCTCTTGGGAGCGAGAAATTCCGTGGCATTGGCATCAATTAGGGCATCGCAGCGGCTCTCCTTGGCGGCATTCACGATCTCCGCAAAGCCCAATCCGCTGCAAAGCTCCTTTTGCAGCTCGTTGACCAGCCACATACCCATGATATTTTTCTGATAGCGGTTATAGCCCACGCCGCCCTCGTTGGAGTAATTGGCGGCGCGGCTGGCGGCATTGGTGATGGGCTTCGGCGTTTTGACGCCCAAAAGCGACCATGTGCCGGAGGAAATATAAGGCGCAGTTTCCTCCATAGGGATACCCTCCACCGCCGAGGCGGTGTCATGGGTGGCGCAGAGGATACACTTTATCCCCTCGTATTCGCCCAGCACCGTCCTCGGCTTTTGGAGTTTGGGGAAGACTGGCGGCAGCCCAAGCACAGAAATGATCTCCGCATCAAATTCGCCGGTTTCGGCATTCACCATGCCGGTGGTGGTGGCGTTGGTATATTCCTTGGATTTGACGCCGCAGAGCTTCCACAGTAGGTATTCGGGAATCATCAGAAAGTCCGTCACGCCCTCTAGACGCCCCGCGAGCTTATCCGCATAGAGCTGATAAATGCTGTTGAAGGGCTGAAACTGGCAGCCGGTTTTGGTGTACAGCTCCGCAAACGGCAGGATTTCGTGCACCTTGGGAATGACCGTTTCGGTGCGGCTGTCACGGTAAGCGTACACGGGGCGTACTTCCTCATCTCCCCGCAGCAGCACATAGTCCACGCCCCAAGTGTCGATAGAGAGGCTGACAATATCGGGAAACTCGGCTTTTGCCGCTGTAATGCCCGCCGTCACATGGGCAAGCAGCGCGTCAATATCCCAGATAAGATGACTGTCCTGCTCCTGTACGCCGTTGGGAAAGCGGTAGACCTCTTTTGTTCTCAATTCGCCGTCCTCCCGCCAGCCAACAATGTGCCGCCCGGAGGAGGCGCCGATGTCGATAGCAAGAAAGTATTTCATTCATTCACCTCCGAAGAAAAACGCAGCGACAGGATATCCAAATTGCCCTCCGTTACCGTCAGCCAAAGCGCGGCATGGGGATTGCCTTGGGGAATCGTCAGCGATGCAGCCGCCCACTTTTCAGAATGGAAGGGCAGGCTTCCAACGCTTCTGCCGTTGATTTTTATATGCACCCGTCCGCTGCCTCTTGCGGTCACACGCAGAACGGTATTGTTCTGAATGGAGAAATGCTTGTACCCGAGCTTCGTCCCTTTTTCCGCATTTCCAACATACCATTCCATATCGGAGTGGGTAATGGCAGGGATGTTCCTGCGGATTTGGTTGGCGATATGCGGCATTTTTCCGTTGGTCAGATTACAGCAGATCGCTGCCGGATATTCGCCCATGCCGGGCAAGTCGCCGCCGTTCAGACCGACGGAGGTCATCTCGGCTTGTGCAATAAAGCCGTTCGGCAGGAGCTCCAGCGGCTCGGCACACATCTGGCGGGAATAGTCGCTGCCGTAGGTCAGCCGATGGTAAAAAACATACCATTTTCCGCCGATTTGCTCGATGCCGCCGTGGGTCGTGCCTGTGGCGTTGCAGCGTTTCCGCTCTTTCCGCCCGTCATAACCGACATCGCCATTGCTCACCAGCGTCCCGCGATAGCGAAAATCCCTGTCCGGGAAGCTTGAGGTGGCATAGCACAGCTCGTGGTTTTTCCGTGAGGAATAAACGAAGTAGTAAGTCTGCCCGATCTTGCGGATGCTGCTGCCCTCAAAAAAGGCATGGCCTTTGAAATCCGAGGTATCCGCAATGCGCTTTGGCGGTTCCTTCAGCGTCAGCATATCGTCGCAGAGCACGGCGGCGTTTGCGCCCAACGGCCCTGGCTTTTGCAAAAAAGCCTTTGCGGGTTTATCAAATACTCCCGCGTATACCTTAGACAACACAAATGCGTTCCATGGCTTTACCGCCATGCCTCGGAACGGTCCGGTACCAAAATACAGACGAATCACACCATTATCGTTCATGACCGCCGGGTCAAAGCACACGAAGCCCTGATAGGGAGTGCCGTCCGGGTTTTGCACCACACCGCAGTAATCATATTTTCCGTCCGGACTGTCGCAGACCGCCACGCCGATGGGGTGGGAATAGCCGCCCTTGCCCTTCCAGCCTGCCAGGCAGTAATAAAGATAGTACCGTCCGTCATTGCCGCAGACCACGTCCGGTGCATAGAGATAGCGGGCATTTTCGCCGTACAGCGGGTCTTGTTTGGCAGTGTAATTGATGCCCTTGCTTGTCCAGTGGGACAGGTCATTCAGCGGCGCGGAGAAAAATTCGTAGTCCTCCAGGCAGAAGCTTTCGCCGCCTGGGGTATCGTGGGAGCCGAAAAGATAGACCCTGTCGCCGAACACATGAGGCTCTCCGTCTGCCATGCAGACGGAAATGGGCAGAACGGGATTACAGGCAGTATGCTTCATGACGCGGTTTCCTCAAGAAAGCGGTATATCGCCTTCGCAGCCAGCACCTTGTACTTTCCGGTGAAAACATGGGGCTGCCCCTCGTAAATAATCAGTTCTGCATGGTCATCTCTGAGGGTATTGCAGTGGGCGGTCAGGTTTTGGGACATCTCCATGGGGACGATCACATCCTTTGTGCCCTGAAAAATCAGCACCGGCCCCGTGTAGCCGTTGACGTCCAAGGGCGCGCCGCTTACCATAGCGTTCGGGTTCAGATTGATGGCAGGATACTCCAGCACAATGCCGCGAATGTCATCGCTGTGGGTCACAGCGGCAGTCGCCACCGTCGCACCGCCCATGGAGCTGCCCACAAGGTAAATCCGAGATGTATCTACGAAATCCCAACTCTTTGCCGCTTCGATGACGGCGTTCAGATCCTTCACCTGCTGCAAGACCTTTTTCTCATAGGAATCGTCAACGCCTCTTGGCACATCGTGGAACCAATGCACGCCCTGCG
>CAKSIR010000098.1 GCA_934462775.1 uncultured Ruminiclostridium sp. | reverse complement strand
AAGAAATCGACGTTAATGTTGTTACAATAGGAAGGAGATGTGCTGCGGATACGTTGGGCGATGTATATAGCTTTATGTAAAAAAACAGGTGGAAAACGGAATTGGGCGGAAAACGTGGAAAATATGATTGCAATGCGGCTTTACGACGATATAGCAAAAATGGGAACGAGCGTGATTTCCAATGCTTTTCACTCGCAAACGCATATTTTCCATCGGTTTTCCACACGTTTTTTCTGCTTCTGACCGAAAAACAACGAGGTAAGCTATATCATTCTTATAAAAAGCATCTGGTTTCAGGCAAATGCTTTTGAATAATAGCTCTCCTTCAAAATCTGTGTAAGCTCCACGGAATGGCATAAATCAAAATTATTACAGGGCGATAAGCCATAGTTGCATTATAGAGGAAATGGCGGCAGGAGCCGAGGGCGGCGTAAGCCGTTCATTTTACCCTTGACGCTTGGCGGAATTTCCGCTATCGGTTCAGATGTTCAGCCGCTCAAACGGTCAGCAAAGAAAATTTCAAGCTGGGAATGTATTTCTCCCCAGTCCATGCGCCTTCCCGTCCACTTACGGATTATGTCAGACAGAGCAAGATAGAGCATTTTTAGCAGAGCGTCATTGTTTGGGAAAACAGCCTGATTCTTCGTAACTTTCCGAAGCTGCCGGTTGAAATTTTCTATTGAATTTGTAGTGAAAATCAGCGTTCCGACCGACTGCGGACACTTGAAATATGTGGATAATTACGGACGGTGAGAGTGCCAGGACTGCAATATTTTGAGTCCCGTTTCTCGCCGAATTGTTCAAGTTCCTAAATAGCGAGAACCTGTTTATGGTGACACCCTATAAGCCGCCCTTATTCTGAATCCGCACTGTCCATGTTGCCATTCTGCTCTTGTTGTTCGCTTGGAGGAAGGTTATCAAAATGAATTTTTCCCTCGCTGGTAACATAAAAAGCGAGATATCTTTTCTGTACTCCATTTAAAGCGATTTTATATGCTTTTGCTTTTTTTTCGTTGTAGCAGCAAATTCCATTGTCAAGAGCATCTTTCTTTAGGGCGTCATAATTGTAGTCACCTATGTCATATTTTTTAATAATAGCATTACAGTAATCCTTGCCAAGCAATATAATTGTCGTTTTGTCCCCATTATTATTTTGGCTGCTGATATCCTTTTTGTTTTTATTCTTTAAATCAACATTTACAAGAATACCGTATGTGTCGTATTTATCTTCAGTTATGTTGCTTCTGTCATTTCTACTATCAAGAATTGGGTTTGCATCTGAGTCATTTTGAACTGTCTGAATGCTACTTGTCGTTTTGTGGTTATCATTACAATCTTTAGCTGTAAAAAATTCGTTAAGCTTTTCATTTAATCTATTGCAGAATGTCATCAGATTGTTATATTTATTTTGATTTTCTTTATTCTTAACATCCATAAATTGGTTTATTTTCTCAGTAACAAGTTCCTGATCCGATTTTTCTCCGTCAAAAAACAAATCAGATAATTTTAAATTCACATCGGCTTCGTTGATTAGAAAATTATTTATGGCATAACTGCATACTGTAAGAAGGGCAAGCTTCGTGTAATGCTTAAATGTGAAATTGGATTCTTTGGTGCCATACGATTTGTCAGCTTGCTTGATTAAAATTTGCATTAAATCAGAATATTGGTTTGTTATATTTTCAAAATACGGGTGGTTAAGCTTAGGCACTTCATTAAACAGCATTTCTTTATAAAACATACCGTGGTATAAAGCTTGAATTGTTTTGCGGATTATCTTTGTATTTTCTTCATTGGCTTTAGTTAAGTCAATTGTAAGAAAATTATTTGATATTTTTTTACGGCTTAAAACAAACGGGATACCGTTATAAGGGAACTCTACTTGGCGGCAAGTTTCTAAATAAGAATAGTACTTTTTTAATTTGATTCTTAATAAATAGTCATCGTCACCCGAAAAATACAAGATAATCGGACGGTGATCGAAATCTAATTTTTCCGGCTCCGAGTCTTTGCTCAGCTTCATGGATTGAATTGATAAAAGTTCGCTGTCGCGGGTTCGGATATAGCATGCATTGATGATTTTCGATGCAAAGCCTTTAGTCTTGTCATCATAAATTATATTAGGAATAAGAAGCTTGTGGGATTTTGTGTCTATTTCATCCATAAACAGCGATAAAGCAGCATAACCTAAAACAGAAAAAGCCTGGAATGCGTTGCCATCATCAAGAACTTTTTTTACATTTTCTTTTAAATTATTAACGTTCTCATCTGTGCATACACTATATCTCCAGTCATAATCATAAGATTTTTTTACGGTTTTGGGAGCGATGATTCTTTTTCCTATATTAAGCTGTTCCTTTATCACCTTGGAATCATAGTCTATTTCTGTAAGGTAATCAAATATTTTATCCTTACTGCATAATATACAGTCGATATGCTTCTTGCTGTGAATTTCTATATACCAGAAGGTTTCTGCTTTTATTCCGTCAATCCTATGATATTTTTTCAACAAAACAGCGAAGCTGTTGAATCTGGATTTAGTCGTGGTGCCTTTCCGTGACAAATTTGTTTTTAAATTATCCAGAGCTTTCAATTCTTTTAAAAGAATTGAGCTGTTTTCCTTCTGACCTTTTATGATTCTGCAAGCGTCTTCTACACCGCTGTCAAGCAGCATTTTTAGCTGGTTAAATCTCTTGTTGTACGCTTTTTTGAATTTCCTTTTTAGCTTCTTGTTTTCCTTGTCTGGGTTTTCATCATTCTTTTTATTATTATACGTAACGTTATTGCTGAACATAGCCAACTCTTTTGAATCTGCACTCATATATTTCCTCCGTAAAACTTAATTTATCTTAATTATATCACCTTCCCATTTAATGTCAACAAAAAAGAGGGTTTTGCCCTCTTCATAAATTCTGAATCCTCTCATTGACCACCCTATAAAAGGTGGTCTTTTTCATGCCTAATTTCTTCATAGTTTCCACTGCGGTCTGTTCTCCCTCAAGCCACGCACGGCATTCCTTGTCAAAATCATCCGGGACTACGAATTTAGGTCTGCCAAATTTAGCGCCTTTTTCAAGGGCAAGCCTTATGCCCTCTGCTTGACGCGCCTTGATTTTGCAGCGCTCTTTTTCGGCGGTGTAGGCAAGCAGCTCAAAAACAATATTTGCAATCAGCGACTTTTCAAGGTCGCTTTTTTCTGCGGTGTTCAGAATGGGCGTATCGATTATCACAATGTCAACGCCCATCTGCTGCAGCTGCTGCCACTCGTTTTTGATAGCCTCATAGTCACGTCCCAGTCTGTCCATTTCCTTGATAACCAGGGTATCGCCGCAGCGGAGAATCTTTTCCTTTAAAGCAAGGTAGCCTGAGCGGTTAAAATCCTTACCCGACTGCTTATCGGTAATAATATCGCGCTCCGTCACTCCGTAATTTTTCAGCGCCTCAATTTGTCGGTCAAGGTTCTGTTCGCTGCTTGAAACACGGGCATATCCGAAGGTCCGTCCTGTCATTTTATCCTCCCTGCGTTCATTAAAGTGTGTCCATAAGCGGACATATCCATAAACCGAAAATCGGCTTTTGTGAACGTTCAAATGCTGATTTTAACGGCGTTCATAAAGGTGTACTTTTATGGATATGTCCGCATATCTTTTGGGACGCATCAGCTGCAAAACGCCGAGCAAAGCTCATCATCCTCACTGTATCCAAGTATGTCGCTTATCACATCAGCGAACGTCAAAGGGTCATACAAAAGCTCTTCAATTTCGTCATAGTCAAAGCCGTAATCTTTCAGCAATTCAACCTCATTTTCATCAAAGCCCATTGCCCTTGCGTAATCGATAACCTGATTGTGGCGGGTGGCATTTTCCTTGTTTGCAGTATTTCTCAGCGGATAAAATCCACGGGCGCCGTAATAGTCCCACAGGTCGTCATAATATTCAAAGAACGACTTATCAATTTCGCCGTCAGCAGAAATTTTCATAATATCCCCGCCGATTATTCTGATATTTTCGTAAGGAAATTCATCAAGTCCAAGCTTATGCATAGCCGAGTCAAGTATTTCGTGGGTCGAGGCATAGACGTAGAAGCCGTTGAACTTGTACATAGCAATCGGGTTATCCCCACGCACGAAATACATATTGTTGTCAATATCAAGCAGAGTGAACATAAATGAGCCGCGCACCTGTTCAGCCATATATTTCAGGCTGTCAAAGGACAGCTTTTTCTGCTCTTCAATCAACTGTACCGCAACATAGCTGTCAGTTTCAATATTTGTATCGTGGAACTTGTGCTGCGACTGAATCAGATTGTCGTTGTAGATTACACCGTTGTGGGCAAGCGCAAACTTGATCCCTGCATAGCCCGAAAATGGGTGATTATTGTAATTAAATTGCTGATTTCCCTGCGTTGTCATTCGGGTGTGTCCCATTATGACATTAGCGTCACGGGGCAATGACAAGTGCATTTTGTGGGCGGAATATGGGCGCTTGTAAATAATCATTCTGCCGTGGGAGTTGTAGGCAAAGCCGGTTGCGTCAGTGCCTCGCACCTCACATTCACGGGACAGGACAGACAACAGCTTCATTCTGTGTTTTGGGGTTAATACCTTGCCGTAATCAATTAAACCGAAAATTGCACACATTGTAATCCCTCCTTAGTCATCGTTTTCTGTTGTTTCAATGGGCTCGTTTACATATAGCATTCGTTCCTTGAGGTATGTAATTAACTCGCTGTTTTCGCTTTGGTCAAGTGAAGAAACAAAATCCGACCAGCTTAATGACGCAATTTCATCATCACTGAATATGGTTGCAAGCTCGCAGATCCTGTTTACAAGCTCAAGAGTGGCGATAATGGTATTTACCTTGAGAGTTCCGCGGAACATTCGGAATTCGACCGTATTCCAGTTTGTTATATTCACGCAGGTGTAACGTCCTGCATATCCCTTTTTTGCGGTTTCCATAATCTCTTTCGGTATATTCTTGTATCCGTATCTTGCCGCCCATCTGTTCATCTGGGATTCCGTTCTGCGGCTGAATTTCAGAAGCTCATCCCAATGATGCTCCACAAAATGCAAAACACGGGAAATGCATTCGTCCTGCAAATCCCGTGTTTCTCCGAATGTTGTTCTGTTGACGTGAATGTGTAAGCCGCAGGTTGGAGTTTTATGACTGCGGTAGCCAAGGCTGCGTGCAATTCTCGTTATATCGTCCCAAGACATTGATTCCTTGTGATAATTAAGGCTCATAGGGTGGGTGACAATTTCCATTCCGTCGTCAAGGGAGCCGTCTGATTTTATGTAAATATGCTCGGCTTTACGATTGCCTTCGTCAAGAATCTGTTCAGCATTTTCTTCGTCTTTGCCTGCTGAATCAATTTCAAGCTCAACCCCGAAAAAACGGTTACCGCCGCCGTAAAAGATTGGATCGGGCTTGTAGCTGTATTCGTGAATACTGCAATCCAGGCGGTTTTCGTAGCAGCTGTCGCAATATGCGTAATCGTCATATTCAAAATAATGTGCGTCGTCGCGCCTGATTACTCTGCCGCAGTCCTCGCAGGTGGTGTAATCTTCATTATAGCAGTCGCGGCAAAGAGGCATTCTTCTTGTGCCCATGTTGTCATCGTTCCAGATTCGTGCGTCACATTCCGAACAGATACTCGTTTGTCTGTCAAGACAGTTTTCGCATAAAATAACACCGTCAAATACGGTGTAGTTATCATCTTCAATTTCACATCCGCAGATGCCGCAGGTAAGTTTTTCGCTCATTTTTTGTCCTTTCTGTATGTGTTTTCCGCTGTATAATTGGCTTTGCGGCAGCAAAAATGCACCCGATGAACATACAAAAACTGCATTTCATCGGGTGCGTTACTGCTTAGAAAAATTAAGTGCAAAAAGGGCTAAAGTAAACCTTACAGTTTATTCAGCTGTTCTCTTTTCTCACGAATTTCGTTTTCAATTTGCTGTCTCTTTCTTTCTCTTTTGTGGTCGGACAGCATAATTATTGCCTCCGACGCAGCTTTTACAGCCAGCTCAATTATTGTGCCAACCGTTTCCTTATTCATTTTACCATTGGGTTAACCTCTCTTTTTGTAAATTAGTTTTTGGGCTATGATTGCGGTAATGCTGAGCAGCAGTTCAACCGCAATGTTCACTGCAATGTTTTCATCGGCGCACCTCCTTTTTCATTACAGGGAAATAATGTATCATTTCAAACCGAAACAATACGAACAAAACCATAAAGGAGGCGGTTTTATGCTTGAAAATATAAGTGAAATTCTTACATTAAAAGAGGTGCGGCAGATACTGAAAATAGGTAAAAATAAAGCTCTCGCACTGGTAAACAGCGGAGAGCTGAGAGCGTTTAAGTTAGGCGGGGATTGGAGGGTAAGCAGGGAGGAGCTGATTAAGTATTTGAGGAGGTGCGGGTGAGTGGGAGCGTCTAATATTTAATAACAACCTGCGTCGGTAATTGTTCCGTGGATAATATATATCAGATTATATTATCATCAAGCAAAAAATCAATGACACCGATATTGAGAATGCCATTGTCGTCATACCAGCGCTTACGAATATCATGACGGATTATTATCTTCGGAAAGGAGTCGTTTGTCAGCTTAAACGGCTTATTTTCGGTTTCTGCTTTTTCATCATCGGGAAGTGCGTATGCGGACTGAATATAGGTGCGTTTTCCGCCTGAGTTTACGACGAAATCTATCTCTCTCGCAATCTGAACGGTGCGTCCCTTACTGTCTTTTCCGGTGCCGTAAACTACGCCGACATCAACCGCAAAACCACGGACAACCAGTTCATTGTAGATAATATTTTCCATAATATGAGTCATTTCCTGCTGACGGAAGCCGATACGGGCATTTCTGAGCCCTATATCCTCACAGTAATATTTATTGGGATAGTCGAAATAGCTCTTACCCCTAACGTCCCAGCGCCTGCATTCGCTAAAAAGAAACGCATCCTCAAGATAATCCATGTAGCTTTTAACCGTGTTATGAGCAATCGTATTTTCACCGCTGAGTTTCTGCTTTGAATTTATAGTATTGGCAACGTTTGACGGATTTGTAAGCGAACCCACCGATGAGCAAAGCAAGTCAAGAATTGAGCTTAAAATATCTTCACGTTTTATTCTCCTGCGCTCTACAATATCTTTCAGATAAACTTCCGAAAAAAGCGACTGAAGATAATTCATTCGCGCAGAATCATTTGGGCGTGAAATAACAAGAGGCATACCTCCGAAAAAAGTATAATTATCAAATGCGTCATATTTGTCACCGCCCACAGCTGAGAAATATTCCGCAAAGCTTAACGGATGAACACGGATTTCGTCGCTTCTTCCTCTGAATTCGGTAAGAATATCGGAAGACAGCATTCGTGAGTTGCTTCCCGTTACATAGATATCGAGATTGTGAAGAGAGCGTAAATCATTCAGTGCGTCATAAAATGTGATTTTCTTTCCGTCCTTATTATAGGGATTGGGCACCTCGTCAGACATCTGTATCTCATCGACAAAAAGATAGAATTGCTCCGTTTTATTCTCAACCAATCGTCTGACATACTCTGAAAGCACCAGAGGATTTCGATATTTAATATCCTTTGTGAGGTCAAGTTCAAAAGAAAGAATATGGCTTCTGTCAATACCGTGTTCCAGAAGATAATTACTGAACAACGTTCCCAGCAGATACGATTTCCCACACCTTCGGATACCTGTAATAACCTTGACCTGCCCGTCCCACATATAGGAAATCAGCTGTTTCAAATACCTGTCACGTTTAACTTCCATAGCAACCTCCATTGAAAACTTGTTTGATATATTATGATACTTTTCAATAGATATTATACACAGTTCCATTGAAAAAATCAATAGGCTTATTGAAAGGTTGATCGAGAAACAGATAAAGTTTTCAACAGAAGTGCAAAAACCACGCCCAAAATGTAATCGATGAATGTGCGCCCGGAATACCATATCAGCTTAACAGTGGGTGTTGTTGACAGTAAACTTCCCCTTGCACCGAAATGCAAGGGGAAGTTTTATTTGTTTGTCGGGGGTTATGAATTGCTTGCGTATTTCATTCAGCCGCCAATATCTGTATCAAAGCAGAAATGCAGCATAAAAAGGTATCGAAACAACATCTTCGGTCTTGCCGAAATTTTTCTGAGAAAATCTCATTGCATAATCGGGAGAATATTTCTGCTTGAATACGCTCAAGCTCCTTGAACGGACGTGTTCGCCCTTTTTGACCTCAACAGCATAGATCTTATCATTCTTTTGCAGAACAAAATCAAGCTCAGCCTGTGAGTTGGCTACCGTCCAATAGTAAAGCGGATAATTCTTTGCCGCAAGCTGCTGTGCAATATAGTTCTCGGTAACAGCTCTCATAAAGATGTTGGCTTCACCTTTGATGATCGTGTTTACAGACATCTGAGATTTGTTTACAAGCAGTTCCACATCGGACATATATATCTTGAACGAGGTCTGATCCGCATAAACGGGCAGGGGCATAGTTCCCTGATCCACACGCTGACATTCAAGAATAACGCCTGCCTGTTTAAGCCATTCAAGCGATGCTCCGAAAATCGATGAAGAACCGCCTTTTTGAACAACCTTGTACTGAAACTTCTTGTTATCCTTTGCAAGCTGTGCAGGGATTGAGTTATAGCAGGCACGGATCTTTACCGCTTCGGAATTGCTTGCGTAATTCGCTGGCACCAAAAAGAAAAACCGCACTACAATGCGGTTCTTCAAAATTATTGTGCACTCTGTTGGTGGAGGCGATTTTCGTCGAACTTATAACGACAGCACCGCTGTCGTGGTTTTCGCTTTCTGTGGAAAGCGGCAGCGCTGCTGCGAGTTTGCCTTGTCGCTCACTTCCGCGAATAAAAAATACCTCCTGCAGGCAGAAGGTATTTTTTATTGGTGGAGGCGAGGAGAGTCGAACTCCTGTCCGAAAACCAATCCGCTCATCTTTCTACACGCTTAGTCGGTCTATT
>CAKSIR010000097.1 GCA_934462775.1 uncultured Ruminiclostridium sp. | reverse complement strand
GAACACAGCAGTTAAGCTCACTTGCGTCGAAAATACTTGCTTGGTAACGAGCCGGAAAGATAGATAGACGCCAACACAATATGCACCTTTAGCTCAGTTGGTAGAGCAACTGACTCTTAATCAGTGGGTCCTGGGTTCGAGTCCCTGAAGGTGTACCAAATCTAAAGAATAGGCCCACGCCTATTCTTTATTTGTATGGCTCGTTGGTCAAGCGGTTAAGACTCCGGCCTCTCACGCCGGCAACGAGGGTTCGATTCCCTCACGAGTCACCAACTTTGCGCCATTAGCTCAGTTGGTTAGAGCCACCGGCTCATAACCGGTTGGTCCGGGGTTCGAGTCCCTGATGGCGCACCACTCGTAGGGGTGTGGTTCAATGGTAGAATAGGGGTCTCCAAAACCTTTGACGTGGGTTCGATTCCTACCACCCCTGCCAATATTTAAAATCCACAAGCAGTTCAGCTGTTTGTGGATTTTTTCTTTATGCACTTTTAATTCGAAAAAAATAATGTTATAATAATTAAAGAATCATAATTCAGTAAGAACAGATACCCGGAGGGAACATGAAAATAATCCATTTATCAGATTTTCATCTTGGAATCAGACTTAACGAGTATTCGATGTATGATGATCAGAACCACATATTATCTGAAATAATATCAATTATCGATTTGGAGCAGCCACAGGCTGTGATTATCGCCGGCGATATATATGACAAGTCTGTCCCGTCTGCTGAGGCGGTTGCGCTGTTTGACGAGTTTATTTCCGAACTCGCGAAGCGTAATCTTCAAGTCTTGGCAATCAGCGGGAACCATGATTCTGCCGAGCGGATTGCGTTTGGTGCGCAAATCATGGCTCGCAGCGGAATACATTTTTCGCCGGTATATAACGGCGATATTAAGCCAATTGTAATCAACGATGAGTATGGCAGTGTAAATTTTTACATGATTCCGTTTATAAAACCGATAAACGTCAGAAGTTTCAGCAGTGACAGCTTGATTACAACTTACACTGACGCTTTAAAATTTATCATCGGCAAACTGAATGTCGATCGAAATCAGCGGAATGTAGCTATTGTACACCAATTTATAACAGGCGGTCAGCAATGCGATTCAGAGATTATATCTGTCGGAGGAACGGATAACGTTGACGCAGAGATTTTCAATGCGTTCGACTATACGGCGCTTGGTCATCTTCATCGGCCTCAGAGCATTTCAAAGTCAATTCGCTATTGCGGAACTCCCCTTAAATACTCTTTTTCTGAAAAAGATCATGAAAAATCAATCACTGTTGTTGAGCTTGCCGACAAGGGAAGCATGAATATCAGGACAATTCCGCTCGTTCCCATGCGCGATTTAAGGGAGATACGCGGTACCTATGAGGAGCTTTCATACAGAGAAAACTATAAGGATACCGATACCGACGATTATATCAGAGTTGTCCTGACCGACGAAATGACGGTTCCGAATGCAGCTGCACGTCTTGGGGAAATATACGGACACATTTGCGAGCTGAGATATGATAACATTTCACGCGGCGAAAGTCACAGCGGTTTGGTTGCCGATGTTGAGAATAAGTCGGAGCTTGAATTGATAACAGAGTTTTACTTGAAGCAAACGGGCTTTGAAATGAACGAAGAACAGCTGAAAATTACCGAGGGGCTTCTTGATAAAATTAAGGAGGAAAGCTGATGCGTCCGATAAAATTAACGATCTCCGCATTCTGTTCATACATAGATGAACAGATGATTGATTTCGAAAAGCTTGGAAGAAAAGGTGTTTATCTTATTACAGGCGATACCGGTGCAGGCAAGACAACAATTTTCGACGCGATAACCTTTGCATTATACGGCAATGCCAGCGGCGACACAAGGACTGGCGGTATGCTGCGTTCAAAAATGGCCGACGAAAAAAAGGAAACGTTTGTTGAACTGCTTTTTGAACATAACGGCAGGAAATATACAGTTAAACGCAGGTACAAGGTTGTAAAGCGCAGGAACGGTGTTTACGAGTCGGAAACAACGCCTGAAGCAACGTTGACCTTTGACGATAACAGCACCCCTATAACCAAATCAACAGATGTCACAAATGCGATTAACACGATACTTGGGATAAACCGCGAGCAGTTTGTCAGAATTTCAATGATTGCACAGGGAGAATTCAGCAAGATACTTATTGCAAAAACTGCTGATGAGTGTAAGGAGCGAAAGCAGATTCTCCGCAGATTGTTCGGCACGGAAATATATGAACGTTTTAAGAACGAGCTGGATAGCGAAACAAAGCGCTTGAAGGACGAAAAGAAAAATACGCGCATCGTCTTGCAGCAGGAAATCAAGAATATCAGGTGTGATGAGGGCAGCAGTCTGTCAGCAAACGCAGCCGAAATTGAAAATCGTGCGGAGCTTGATGAACCTGTGATAAAGGAAATCATAGAGGAGCTGACAGCGCTTATTTCCTGTGACAAGCTGAAAATCGACGAATACGAAAAGATGGGCAATTCCGTTGACGCGGAGCTAAAGACGCTTTCGGAGCGCGTCAGGAATGCAGAAACCTTTGAACAATATCAGGCTGAAATTGAAAAGTCTGAAAATAAACTTGCCGATAAAATGCAGCAAAAATTGCAGCTTGAAGCTGCCGCATCAAAAAATGAGGAAAATCAGTCGGAAATCAGACGCATAAAAGCAGATAAGTCGAAGCTTGAAGCCGAAATTGATAAATATGACGAAATGGAAGAGCTTATTAGGAACAGAGATTCTCTTAGCAGAGAAATAGGCGCACTTAATGAAGATTCCGAAAAGCTCGGCAGTGAAATATCCGAGATTGAAAATAAGCTGGACGGTAAAAAAAATACAATTGCGGAAATCGGAAATGTTGAACTGCGCATTTCCGAGCTTGAAAAAAGCCAAACCGAAAACGGAAGAATAAAGCAGGATTTTGAAAGCCTGAAAGAACAGCTGAACAAGTACAATTCAAAGCTTGCCGAGAAAAGCTCAGCCGGAGAAAAGGCGCTTAAAGCGCAGAATGATGCCGATTGTCTTAACAAGGAAGCGTACGAAATGCGGCGCAGGTTCAATTTGGAGCAGGCGGGGATAATGGCTGAAAACCTGTCTGACGGCGAATGCTGTCCGGTGTGCGGTTCAACTGTACACCCTAAAAAGGCAGTTAAGGCTGAAAATGCTCCGACTCAGGCTGACGTTGAGAATCATGAAGAACAAGCCAAGCTTGCTCAACTGAAAGCAAACGATGAAAGCGCAAAATGCTCAAGGATAATGGGAGAGCTAAGCGGTATTGAGGAAAAGCTGCGGGAGGACAAGCAAAGATTGGCTGACGGTTGTTCAATGGAAAACGTAGGCGAGTATGCAGACGAAAAAATTAAACAGACGTCAGAGAATCTGAAGCAAATAGAAAAGCAGCTGCTGTGTGAGCGTAAGGCGCAGAAGCTTAAGGAAAAAATAAACAATGAGATTCCCGAGCTTGATGCGGCGCTGACGGAAAAAAGAAAGTTCCTTGACGAAAATCGCGGCGAAATCTTGAAGCAGAATATCAGACTTGAAAATCTTGACAGACAAATCTCTGAAAAGAAAAACGAATTGACTTATTCGTCAAGGACGCAGGCGGAAAATGCGATTAGCGATTACAGCGAAAAAGAATCCGAAATTCAAAAGCTTATCGAGGACTATGAAAACAGCCTTAGCGAATGTAAATCTGATATTGATAAGATTTCCGGCAGCCTTAAAACTCTGAAAGACGGCATTGTAAAGCTGAATGTGACGGACTCATACGAAAATCTCAAAAGGGAATATGATGAAAAAGATAATGAGCGAAAGCAAATAATAGAGAAGACGTCTGTGTTAAAAAATCGCACTGTGATAAACAATGAAAAAAAGAAAAGCATTCTCAGCCGCTCTGAGGAATATAACAAACTGTGCAGCAAGGAAATCTGGCTGACAAATCTTTATAACGTTGCTGCAGGCAAAATAAACGGAAAGCGCACGGACCTTGAAACATACATTTTGATAGCGTATTTTGACCGTGTTATTGGTAAGGCGAACGTCCACATGATGAATATGACCTCCAACAAATTTGAGCTTGTTCAGCAAATAAAAAACGATGAAGCCGGAGAGCTTAAGCTGGACGTAAGAAACACCTATGATAATGTGACATACGGCGTTGATTCACTGTCGGGCGGTGAGAAGTTTATTGCATCGCTTTCGCTTGCGTTGGGGCTTTCAGAAGTCGTACAGGAAAACGCGGGCGGCATTAAGCTCGATACGATGTTTGTTGACGAGGGCTTTGGCAGTCTGAGCGACAACGTGCTGCGGCTCGCAATAAACACGCTTTCCGCTCTTGGTAACGGAAACAGGCTGATAGGCATTATTTCTCATGTTCCTACCCTCAACGAAGCGTTAGATAAGAAAATTGTGGTAAGAAAAACTGAAAAAAGCGGCAGCAGGGCGGAGGTTGTGTGCTGAAATATGGTTGCATCAAGATGCAAAAAAATAAGACCCGACTTTAAGACGGGTCTTATTTGCCGAGTTTATCGGCTGGAGCTTGTGACGGGATTCGAACCTGCGACCTGCGCATTACGAATGGTGATTTTAACGTTTTGCAGTTTTCGATGAGCGGCGCTATTATGCGGTATATCGGCATTTTACGTTTTATTCTATTTTGGTTCGTGTGGCGCACTTTCACCAAGATGGCGCACTAATGGCGCACTCAAAATATAGCGCTCGTCACTCTCCTGGAAATGACAAAGCGGCAATGCACTATTGCCGCTGAATACTACCTGTAATATTTTGCTGAAATCGGGCATACTGCCTGCCCTTGTTCAATGCGTATCATTGCACGCAGATACTTTTTCATAAACTTTATTGCCTTCCGCTGCCTGCGTGGCGGATTTGGAAAACCATTCACAAGTGATAGGGCTTTCTTGGCGTTTCCTGCATATCCTATAAAAGCCTGCATAAGTCTGATAATCTCGTCTATCTGATTCATGCCTGCCCTCTTTCTGCATTTGCCTCACGGTGCATTTTTTCAAAGACCTGCTGAAGCTTGTTGCAATTTGCTGTAAATAACGAGTATATCAGTGAAATACCTTGCTCATAATTATCAATCGTGTTTGGACTTTCGGCGCTATCTGTAAGCATTCCGACTAAATCGCAAATGCTCTTAGCTTGGTAAGCCACACCCTCAAGCTCGAATATCAGAGAGTTAGATATACTTGACTTATTCATGCCTGCACCTCTTCCCATTCTTCCTCGCAAATGCTGTATAGCTGTGAGTTTGTTTGGCTTATACTCTGTATAGCGCAGCTTAAAACGCTCTTGTATCGGTTAAGCTTTGGGAATATGTAAGCGGCAACCGTCAACGGTTTATTGTTGTACTCGTTTGGGCATTCGCTTTCTATGAAGTCAAGAACTGTAAGCAAAAGGTCTTTTGCCTGGCTTATTCTGTCGGCAAGCTCCTCGAGCTTGTCTATTTGTGATGTGTTTTCCATTGCATGAAATTCCTTTCATTTATATTTTTTCGATTTGTGCACTCGGGTGCACAAAATTTTACTACATTTTACTACAACGTTATTTCGATATTCAGCCCATAATTGAGATAGTATGCAGAGCCGCCCGTTACAGCTTTAAACGCACCTGCAACCGCTTGCCCTTTATCCAGCAGCGGAGCAACCACAGAAGCAAGCTGCCTGTTAAGATAGCCCATAACCGCAGAGCCTTTGCCTTTAACAGCGGCAATCACCTGAACGGCGTTGCAGTCTGCGGGGTTGCCTTGCTCGTGCAGGAGCTTAATTGTGACCTGTTCGGCTGCGTACCCTGCAAGGCGTGAAAGCAGCGCCTGACGGTTGCCCTTAGTAACGCCCGCGGTTTTGGTTTCAATGCGGCGGAGCTTGACCGTAAGCCACGCCCTCGCCATTGCCGCTGAACGCTGAACGCCTTGCTTTACAAGGTGGTTTGCGATTATGCACACACGGCTTTTAAATGTGTTGTTCATTTTTTTGCCCTTTCTATTGACATTTGCCTTGCTGTTTGATAGAATAAAGGGGAACCGGTGCAAGGCTACCGGCTCGCCTTTATGGGGTAATGGGTGGTGCTTTTCGACGAGAGCCGCCCATTTCTTTTTATTCGTTCAGCTTTTCAATTTCTGCCTTAAGCTGTTCGATTTCCCGCTTAAGCTGCTCGTTTTCTCTTATTAGCTCCTCAAAGCGCTTAAGCTCCATTGCCGTCATTGACATTTTCCTCACTTCCTTCCGTAAAGGTCTTTCCCTTGCCTTACAAGTATAGTATATCATACTTGCACAAGTATTGCAAATGGCAATATGCACGAACTTGCACAAGTATTCTTGTGCATATTTATACTTGTACAAGTATTTAAAATATGATAAAATAAGGATAATGGGAAAGGTAGTGATTTTATGGGACTTAAATCAACCGCAAGTAAAAACAAATGGAATGCCGAAAATTATGAGCGTGTTTCTTTATCAATTAAGAAAGGCTCAAAACAGCCCTTACAAGACGTTGCAAAGGAGCAAGGCAAAAGTATAAACGGGTATATCAAAAGCGCCGTGCAGGCTCAATATAAGGCTGATACGGGGAACGATATAGAATTATAAAGGGGTGGGCTGATGAACAGCATTACTATTGAACAGCTTCAAGCAATTGCAAAGGTGCATACCAATGTTATAATTACACAGCATACTCTTGACCGTTTCAGAGAACGCGGAATAAAAATCGCAGACGTTTTTTCAGCAATCGCAGACGGAGAAGTAATAGAGCAGTACCCTTATGATTACCCGCACCCCAGTTGTCTTATACTCGGCTCATCATCAAAGGCATTGCCGCTGCATATTGTATGCGGAACAGATAACACTAAGCTGTGGGTTATAACGGCATATTTTCCGGACAGCACCAGGTGGGAAATTGATAACAAAACAAGAAAGGTGGTAAACAAATGACTTGCTTTTACTGCAAAGGGGATATGCTCCCCGATACTACAACACATTTCGCACAACTTAAGAACTGCATTGTAATCATTAAGAACGTGCCTTGTTATAAATGTCAGCAATGCGGCGAAACAGCATACACCGCCGATGTTGCGGAGCGCATTGAGCAAATCATTGACGAGCTCGAAAAGGTAATGACAGAGGTTGCAATCGTAAGCTACACAGCTGCATAATACTAAAAAAACTAAAGCGGCAATGTCCACAAGGGCAAAGCCGCTTTTATTATTGTGTTGTCCATAAAGAAGATGGGTGGGCGCTTCGCCCGTCCATTGGCTTGCATTGGTTTCCGCGTTTTCGGAAAGCACCGCCCTGCGATAGGCTCGGCTGTGATTATGGGCAGAGGACGCCTTAAAATTTAGGTGTCGGAGCTGCTAACTAAAAAATCCCGAATTTTCAGTTACCCTCAAATTGAGGGCTACTGACGGCAAGCAGTACAGCGCCCGCGTTTTCGCAAATGTGGGAATATGTTGGAGCTTTCGGCGTTCTCTCGGCGCTTAATTGTCCGATTTTCGGACGGTGTGCAATGCAAAAGCGGCAACGCTCCGCTCGGAACACTGCCGCCTTACTTTAATAGCCCTTGATTACATCAATGCCGATATTACCGTCAACGTTTTCGGGCATATCAATAACAACGTTACAATTATTCTTGCCTTGCTTTAAGCTAACGCATACGCCCACAACGTTTTTACCGTCAATAAGCGGCTCAAAGCTTGTAATTACTGCGCCCTTGAGGTTGCCGCTTATCTGTGCAATTTCAGCACACAAATCTTTGTGCATGGCAGTATTTTCGATTACATCTATGTTAAGCACATCCTTTCCTTGCTGCGGGTGTTCAATCAGACGAATTTCGTCCAATTGAATGAATATATCTCTCATAAAATTGCGGTGAAAAGGGTGTCGCGTTTCGTTACACCCTTGCAGTGCCTTTAAATTGCCCGCCGATTTTGTGACATCGATGTCACAAACGATTGAACAGAGCAAAAGGGGTCACCGTTTTAACGACCCCTTAAGGTGAATAATAGAGCAATTATAAGCTGTGTGGCAGCCCGCAAGCCCTCAGAGCCGCCCAGTTTCGCTAAAGATGATTTTATATTACCATAAATTGCGTGCCTTTTACTGCGTTTTTCAACCCTGTATTGGGAATATTCTATTTACACACAGGCACGTCAAATGGGAGCCGCTTCAGCTCGTCAGAGGGCAAAGGCAGGGGGCTCCTGCTGAGTTGGTGTGGGCGATTTTCACTGCTCCTTAAGCTGCCGCATTGTTCCCTCAAGCTCCGCAAAGCAACGCTCACGCATTTCAACTAGGCGTTCAACGCTTGAGCCGTACTTCTGAAACGAGTTGACAGAACAATGAGCGTAATAATTCAGCTCGTACAGTTTACGGAGCGGTCTGCTCCTGCTAAGCAGCCGCAGGCTTTCTCTTTCAAGCTGCCTTGCTCTTGCGGGGCTTATTTCCAACGTTTCCGACACTTCCTTTAACGTTTTCCCCTGCCAATAGCGCATGATAAGCACTTGAATTTGCCGTTCGTCAAGGCGGCTCTGCATTTCAGCGGCAATCAGCTCATGCTCCTGCTCGTTGGCAACACGTTCTATAACTTCCTCAAAGGCTTGCTGTGCGCTATCGTCTGCAACAAACTCAATGCGTTCCGTTTCCTCTCCCTCGTCATTGGCAATAGGCGCATTAAGGCTCTCCCAGTTGTTCAGCGGCTCTCTGAGCTGCCGCCTTGTCCGCAAGCCTACAAGCGCATAGGCGTGCGTCATAAACGGGTACTTGCAGAAAGCGGCAAACGTAAAGCCCTCGCCTTTATCCGCATAGCCTTTCACAGCGTCAAGCATAGCGATATAGCTTTCTGAAAACAAATCCTCTGCGGTAACGCCCGTAATTATGCAGCGGTCGCGGTGCTTCTGATAAAAAGCTATGCTCCATTGTCTGAAAAGCTTTCGTGTTTTTTCCCAAAGCAAAGGCGTAAGCTCGTCATTATCTCCTTGGGCTATAAATACAGCAAGTTGTTCGTTGTTCATTTAATACCTTTCTTTGCTTGTTCCGCTATTTTACTCAAAATTGAGTAAATGCCTTATATGTCAGTCAGACGGGCAGTCCCCCTCGCCTTGGGGGCTGCTGCCTAATTTGCCATCAGTAACAGCCTACCGAGCATTTAACTGTAACATTCTCGTTTTTCATTGTTAAACATTGCCAAAATACTGAAATTTTTCGCGCTTGTTTTTGACACGAAAAATGAAAAATACACCATGGATTTATTTTACACCATGGATTTTTGGCTTTACAATGCGGTTTTTCGGTCATGGTGTATTTTTTTTGAAAATTTCTACTCGCTTTTTATATTTTTTTAAAAAAATATATGTGTGTATATACATATATAC
>CAKSIR010000096.1 GCA_934462775.1 uncultured Ruminiclostridium sp. | reverse complement strand
AGCGACTTAGGGCGCTGCCCTAAGAACCTGCAAGCCTTTGAAAAGGCTTGACCTAAACTTTATATTTGACTTTTTCGTTATTCAAGATTAAAGCGATTCATAAGGAGATGGAGATGAACCCGATATGTCGTCCTCGTCCTCAAAGTCGGAAATATCCTCTTCGGGTTCGGTGGTTGCGTTGAAGCCTGCGGTTGATGCTGCGCCGAAATTACCGATTGGGTCTGACTTCTCGGCAGAAAAATCAGGGACGGAGCTTTTTTCACCGCTTACCGTAAAATCGTAATCGCTTGCGTCAGCAGCTGCCTTTTCTTCATCAGCAGCGGAAGATTCGCCTGCTTCCTCTTTTTCGGGAGCGCTGTCGCTTTCAGGCTCAGCGGAAGTGGCTGCCTCAAAATCCTCTGCCTGAGCTTCGCCCGGAGTTACGTTAATGGAAACAACCATGTTTTTCAGGTTTTCAATTTCCTTTTTAACGTTGTCCTTCACTGTTTCGGTAGTTTCCTTAGCCTGCTCGACAGTGTCCTCGCCTTTCTTAACCATATCCTTGTTCATTATATCATTGATGCCCTCGGCAACCTTATCCGCACCTGTCTTGATAGCGCCGACCGCAAACATACTCGCCTTATGGAACTTGCTGTCGTTTGATTCCTTTGTCTTTACATAAATGCCGCTCTTTTCCTCGCTCTTTTTTACAAGCTGCTTGCCAACGCAGTAGCCAAGTCCGGAAAGAGCTGCAATGCCTAAAACTGCCACTAATTTATTCATAACGAATTCCTTTCCAAGAAGATTTATACAATAATTATAATACATTTTAGCGTTAAAGTAAAGCGGTTTTGAAAATAAAATTATTTATCTCCCCACTTTTTGTTGACCGCCTCAACATAGTAGATTGGAAATCCCTGCGACGAGAATTTTTCTTCGTACTCGGTAATAATATTTCCCTCAATTTTGCTGTTATGTAAATCAAGGCTTACGTTTTTCAGCATGAAACCGTTTTCCGAAAAGCTGTCGAGAGAAAATTCAAACAGCATTTTGTTGTCGGTTTTCTGAACGACAACACCGTCGTCAACAAGAATATTCTTGTAAATATCAAGAAAAACCTTATGAGTAAGGCGATGCTTTGCGTATGTTCCTTTCGGAAACGGGCAGCTGAAATTGAGATAAATTTTTTCAACGGACCTCGGCGGAAACATTTTTTCCAGATATTCCGCCATGCCCATCAGATAGCGCAGATTTGGAGTTCCGTTTTTCAGCGTACGCTCCATTGCCGAAACAATTACGTTTGCGTTTTGCTCAATTGCAATAAAGTTAATATCGGGATTTCTTCTTGCGATTTCGTCTGCAAACTGTCCCTTGCCGCAGCCGATTTCAAGATGAACAGGATTATTGTTACCGAAAACCTCCATTGTATTAAGAATTTTCGGAGCGTTTTCTCCTCTCATTTCCGACGCGTAATCCTGAAGCCAGCCCAGCGAAACGCTTTCGCAGGCAGCCAGCCTTTCATCGAGATATTTCTTTTTTCTCATTCTCATATTTAAATTTTCCTTTTCTGAAAACAGATTCTATTTTGATATTATACATTATTAGGCAGCCGTTTGCAAGGGCTTTTCATTGTTTTGCGCTTTATCTCCGTGCTAAATTTATATAAGGATACTGCGCAGTGTCTATATTTAATTTTACGGAGGAAAACAAAATGAAAAATGTATGCGATACGGTTGCAGCCCTTCTCGGCGCAATGATCGGGTTCCTGTTCGGACCTATTGACGGAATGTTCTACGCGCTGATTGCCTTTGTGGTGCTGGATTACATCAGCGGAGTAATTGCCGCCGCTTTCTGCAAGGAGCTGTCAAGCTCGGTAGGCTTCAGGGGAATATGCAAAAAGGTTCTTCTGCTGTCGATTGTCGCCCTTGGCAACATAATCGACGTGCAGATTATCGGCAGCGGATCTACTCTCAGAACTGCCGTAATCTTTGTATTTCTTGCCAACGAGGGGATTTCGCTGCTCGAAAACGGCGCAAAGCTTGGACTTCCCGTTCCGAAATCCTTGACAAGAATATTGGAGCAGCTGAAAAACAAAGACGAATAGACGCTTTACATTCTTTACACAACATTTTACAATACGCCGCAAAACCATAGAATTGCCGATTAAATCCGCCTTTTCAAATTTTACACAAATTTTACATTAACCCCATTGTGACTTTACATTTGTATGTTATCATTGAAATACAGATAGAAAAAGTGTATAATTATAAGGAGAAAGATATGGATATCTTCGGTGTGCTTACCATGATAGGCGGTCTTGTGCTGTTTCTGTTCGGTATGAACGTAATGGGCGACGGACTGGAAAAGCTTTCGGGAGGAACTCTCGAAAAGGTGCTTGAAAAGCTTACTTCAAAGAAAATTATGGCTGTTCTGCTCGGCGCGGCGGTAACTGCGGTAATTCAATCCTCGTCTGCAACGACGGTAATGGTTGTGGGCTTTGTAAACTCAGGAATAATGAAGCTGAGTCAAGCCGTGGGAATCATAATGGGCGCCAATATCGGTACTACCGTTACCTCGTGGATTCTCAGCCTTTCGGGAATTGAGGGCGACAGCATATTTATACAAATGCTGAAGCCGACCTCCTTCGCCCCGGTTCTTGCGGTTGTGGGCATTATAATGTATATGTCTACCAAAAGCGATAAGCGGAGAAATGTAGGTCTGATTCTGCTCGGCTTTACCGTTCTGATGTACGGCATGACAACCATGTCGGACGCGGTTGCGCCACTGGCGGACGTCCCCGAATTCACTCAGATTCTCACCCTGTTCTCAAACCCGTTCTTGGGTGTACTCGCAGGCGCAGTGCTTACGGCGGTAATCCAGAGCTCGTCTGCGTCGGTCGGTATTCTTCAGGCTCTTTGTGCCACAGGCGCAATCCCCTTCGGAACTGCGCTTCCGATTATAATGGGACAGAACATAGGAACCTGCGCCACTGCGCTCATTTCCTCTATCGGAGCAAACAAAAACGCAAAGCGCGCAGCAATGGTTCACCTCTATTTCAACATAATCGGCACAATAATCTTTATGGCTGTGTTCTACGCTCTTAATGCGTTCATTGGATTTGCTTTCATCGACGAGGCGGCAACTCCGGCAGGAATCGCAATAATCCACAGCGTGTTCAACATTTTTGCAACAATAATACTGATGCCTTTTACAAAGCTGCTGGAAAAGCTTGCCTGCCTTACAATCAGGGACAAAAACGAGCCGGCAAAGGAAAAGGACGAGTTCCAGCTTCTTGACCAGCGTTTTCTTGCAACCCCTGCCTTTGCAATCGAGCAGTGCAAAACGCTCACCGCAAAAATGGCTGAAATTTCAAAGGACGCGTTCATGTCGTCAATTTCGCTGCTGAACTCGTTTACGAAAAAAACGGCAGATTATGTCATCGCCCAGGAAAATACCGTTGATACATACGAGGACAAAATCGGAACATATCTTGTTCAGCTCAGCAGCAAGAGCTTGTCGGAAACCGACAGCAAAAGCATTTCCCTGCTGCTGCACTGTATCGGCGACTTTGAACGAATTTCCGACCATGCGGTAAACATTCTTGAGGCCGCCAGGGAAATGGAGGAAAAGGATCTGCATTTCTCACCAAAAGCCAAGGAAGAGCTTTCTGTCTACACCTCCGCTCTAATGGAGATTGTAAACACCGCCTTCAACGCATTTACAGCGGAAAACCTCGAATATGCAAAGGCGGTCGAGCCGCTGGAGGAGGTAATAGACGAGCTGCGAAACCAACTGAAAAAGCGTCACATAAAGCGTCTGCAAAAGGGCAAATGCACAATTGAACTCGGCTTTATTTTGCAGGATCTTATTACAAACTACGAACGCATTGCAGACCATTGCTCAAACATCGCGGTTTGTCTTATTCAAATTGCGGACAATAGCTTTGATATGCATGAATATCTCAACGAGCTGAAAAAAACAGAGGACAGAGATTTTGCCGACAAGTACAAATTCTACCACAGCAAATACCTTCTGCCATAAGCTCAGAAAGGAAATAAAATGGCACTGATTTATTGCATAGAAGACGACGAAGGAATTACCGAGCTTATTTCCTGCGCTCTGAAAACAGGCGGATACAGCGTCCGCACATTCCCAAACGCAAAGGAGTTCGACAAGGTTGCTTACAGCGCAAGACCCGACCTTATTCTGCTTGATATAATGCTGCCTGACGAGGACGGCTTTTCAATTCTCAAAAGGCTGAAAAGCGACAATCAGATGTGCGAAATTCCGGTAATAATGCTGACTGCAAGGACAGGCGAGCTCGACAAGGTGACAGGTCTTGAAGCAGGCGCGGACGACTACATAACCAAGCCCTTCGGCGTTATGGAGCTTCTTTCCCGCATAAAAGCAGTGCTAAGACGCGTTAAAAAGCAGGAGGATGTTGACGAAGTGCGCACAGGCGAGCTTGTTATCGACTTCCAGCGCCGCACCGTAACCTACGGCGATAATCCAATTTCACTTACATACAAGGAGTTTGAGCTGCTTGCATATCTCGTTCAGAACAAGGGCATTGTTGTTAAACGCGAAAAGCTTATGGAACGAGTGTGGGGCTACAATTACGAGGGCGAAACAAGAACTCTGGATATGCACATAAAGACGCTGCGGCAGAAGCTTGAACAGGGCGGCTGCTCAGACCTTATACAGACCGTGCGCGGCGTTGGATACAGAGTGGATTAAGGTGAGCCTATGCAGAAACGTATTTCACAGGTCATCGCGATAACCGTCACAATTGCGGTGGTAATATTCGGACTTGCAGCCTTTACCGTAAGCTACTCGATTTACACCGGCGAAGCTGAATCCACGCTCAAAGCCATTGCCATAATGTATTCCGACGACGACGAGCATACGGCGGAGGAGATCCACGAACGGCTTTCCAAATCCCTTGACTATGAGATAAGAGTAACGGAAATTGCCGCAGACGGCACGGTGCTTTACGACAGCGAAACAGCCGATATTACCGAAAACCACCTTAATCGCAAGGAGGTCAAGGAAGCGTTTGAAACGGGCATAGGTCATGACATAAGAAGCTCGTCCACCCTTGGAGAAATGACCTTTTACTGCGCTGTTAAGCACGGGAACGAGGTACTCCGTTTTGCAAGACAGCGGACAAGCATAATTTCAGTAACCATCGGGCTGATTGCCATAATGTTCTTAGTCGGCGGGATTATCGTCATTGTATCCGTTGCGACCTCGGTTGTGATTTCTCAGAAGCTTACAAAGCCCTTTACCGACATTGTAAATCAGCTGGACATTCTGGATAATCCCGAAAACAAAATCACCGTTGACGCGGAATACGAGGAGCTTCAGCCCATTATTGACACAATCGAAAACCTCAGGCACAAGCTGCGCAAGTATATCCAGAAGCTTAAGGACGCAGAACAGATACGCGCCGAGTTTTCCGCAAACGTTTCCCACGAACTGAAAACTCCGCTGACAACCATAAAGGGATTCGGCGAAATGCTTGAAAACGGGCTTATAACCGACGGCGAGGATGTAAAAAAATACGGCGGCACTATTTACCGCGAAAGCACGCGCCTGCTGAGCCTTATCAACGACATTATCCGCCTTTCAGAAATTGAGGAAAACGATGTTGCCGCAAACCCGAAAACAGACCTGCTTGAAGTAGCGAAAAACGCAGCTGATTCTCTTTCGGGAAAAGCTGAAAAAAATGATGTTACCGTTACGGTTGACGGCGAACAAACCTTTGCACACGCAAATCAGATGTACATAAGCGAGCTTTTTGTGAACCTTATTGACAACGCAATCAAGTACAACAAGCGCGGCGGCAGTGTTCGGGTTACCGTAAGCAAAATCGACAGGAATGCGGTAATATCCGTCAGCGACAACGGAATCGGAATTCCCGACGACAGCAAGGACAGAATTTTCGAACGTTTTTACCGCGTTGACAAAAGCCATTCCAGAGCCATAGGCGGCACAGGCTTAGGGCTTTCCATTGTAAAACATATTGTAAACTACCATAAAGGAAAGATTCATCTTGAATCAACCCTCGGCGAGGGAACTACAATAACAGTTTATCTGCCATTATAAAACTGAAGCGGACAGCTTTAACTGTCCGCTTCTTTTTTCTTATTCGCTGTATGAGTAGCCTACGCTTACTATATAGCCGTCTACCGCTGAGAATGAAATGCTGAGTCTATAATCGTCTGTGTTGTATCCGTAATAGCTGCTATAATCGTCAACACTTGAATAGGACGGATTCGGCAGAGCTTTTAAAAGCTCCTCTTCCTTTGAGCCAAGGGTGATTCCGTTGATAACCGGAGCTAAATCGGCGTCGCAGCCGCTGTAACAGTAAATGCTGTAAATGCCGCTGTCCTTAACTGCGGGAGGATTATCTCCGTAATAGTAGCCGCTAAGGCTGATGGTGTAATCATCGTTGGAGTAGTATTTTGAGTAGCCGCCGTTGTCGCTTTCGTATTTGTCGGCTGCAATTGACGGGAATGCCTTTTCGTAAGCGCTGAACGGAATAGCACCTTTGTAGCTTACGCCGCCGATTGTAACTGAAATATCATCTGCCGATATGTAATCGCCGTAAGAATACGAACCGTTGTCGAATCCATCGTCATCATCGTCGTCATAGTCGTAATCATTATCATAGTCGTCGTCATAATCGCCGCCGAAATAGCTTTCGATAATGTATTCGGCCTCGTCCAGGGTTATTTTGCCGTCCAGAACATCGCGGTAGGTGTTGATTGTCATCAAGAAATACTCGGCATAGAATTCTTCCAGACCCTCCATTTCAGCAGCTACTTCCATATCCTTGAAGTACTGGTCAATATCGAACGTTCCGTCAGACTTTAAGTACTGCTCCAGCATCGAAATATAGTTCTCAATTGACTCTCTGTCCTCTGCCGAAAGGGAACCGTTATCATCGCTGTCCCAATCATCATCTTCGTCGCTGTCATCGTAGCCGTAATCGTCATCGTCATCGTCATCAAAGCCGTAATCGTCATCGCCATCAAAGCCGCCCGAAATGCCAATGAAATTTCTCAGCGTGCCGTAAATTACCTCGTATTTGCCGTTGTCGTCAGCAAATTTTGCTTCAATATCGCCAATAAATTCGAATAAATCCTTTGTGAACTCCCCGCCGTTAGGATCGTCCTCATCACCGGTGTTGCATGAGTTTTCAGCGGTCAGTTCGGGAGCCTTTTCAGGTGTGCTGTCTGTTTTTTTGCTGCTTAATGAAATTTTGCCGTAATTTGTACCGCCGACAAATACGTCAAATTCAGCGCTGTCGGTAGTGCCGTCGTATGAGAATACGCCGTCGATATTCAGTGCTGCACTCGGCGAAGAAACAGTTACCTTGCCGCTGACGTGATTATCATCCAGCTTAAAGTCGGTGTAGTCGATAGTGCAGGTGAACTTATCTATGTCGGTGGAAGAGGATTCGGCAATGATTGTGCCTGCGCTGCCGGATTCGCCTGTTGTGCCGGTGTTGGTTACTTTAACGCTCTGACCGCCGCTTTCCGAGCTGCTCAGCTCAGCCGCATAGCTGCTGCCTGATTGAAGCACAATATACTTAAAGCTGCTTGTACCGTCATCGCTTGTGTACTCTCTGCCTGCAATTTTTCCGTCATGAACATAAGCGATAAGCGTGCCTATTTTTTTGCAGCCGTTTTCCTTGTAGGAAGTAATATCTGTACGGCATTTTTCGATTTCCTCAGCAATTTCCTCTCTGTCAATTTCTGCGTCGCTGTAACGGTTTAAAATATCCGCGATTTCAGGATACTGCTGAAGCGTTTCAAGGATTGCCAGTTTGATTTTCGACTCGAAAAGCTGATCAACTTCAATTGTATAAACATCGCATTTCTGAGTTATTCCGCCTGCCGTAACCGAAACTCCCTTCTCGGGCTTGAGGTCCTTTACAATCAGGAAATACTTATCAAGAAACATATCGATTGCTTTTTTTACTGTTTCATAATCTACATCGTCAGCTGCTTCGGACGCGTTGTCGATAGTGATGTAAAGTGAAGAAACATCGGGAATAAGCAATGCCATCCTGCCGTCAGAAATCCACTGCTTAACGGAAATAATGGTCTTTGTACCGTTGAGAATCTGAATGTTTCCGCTGGCGTCGGTACCGATTTTTGCAAATTCCGTCTTTATTGTGGTGGGATTGAGCGAATCATATCCGACAAGCTCGGCAAGAGCGTTTGTAGGTGTGATTGTCATTTCACCAACGCTGCCGCCGTCTGTGTCCATAGCCTGGTCGAAAGCTGAAAGAACATCGTTTACAAAAGCCCGCTCAGCCTTTTCGTAGGATTGAGTGCTTCCGAAAAGCATGAACAGTATTACCGCTGCAACCGCGGCAAGAAATACTGCGCCTATTACAATGAAAATCGGCGCCTTGCTCTTTTTCACGGCAGCGTCATTTACAGGATATGTAGTTACATTTGTGTAATCCTGCTGTGGTATTTCTGTACCGAATGCAGCCATGTTCTGCTGAGGAGCCGTATTGCTCTGCGCGGCAAAATCCTGCGCGGGCTGCTCCGGGAAAACGCCCTGAGGAGCAGTATTTTCCGTCTGAGCTTCCGTATTGATTGCTGCGGTCGGATCGGGAAAAACGCCTGTTGGAGCAGATGCTTCAAAACCGTTTTCGGTGTTTTTATTTTCGTCCATAAGATATTCCTTTCTTAATGCAATGCAGTAAAATCCTATGTGTTTATTATAACATTTATGCAGCGATAAAGCAATAGTATCCCTATGCGTTTCACATTTTTTAAGCCAAATAAACAAATTGTTACATTGCCGATTGTGCATTTCTGATATTTGTGATAATATAATAGTAGCAATTCTGAAAGGAGAAAAATATGAAAGTTATAGCTATAAACGGAAGTCCGAAAGCAAACGGAAATACAGCGCTTGCAATCAGGAAAGTAACCGATACGCTGAATACGGAGGGCATTGAAACAGAAACTATCCACATAGGAAAAATGCCATTGCGCGGCTGTATGGCCTGCGGAGCCTGTTCAAAGCTTGGCAGGTGCGCAATTGACGACGGTCTGAACGAAATTGCCGCAAAAATGCGCGAAGCGGACGGAATCGTTATCGGCTCCCCTGTTTATTATGCAGGCGTAAACGGCACGCTGAAGTCGTTCCTCGACCGCGTGTTTTACCAATCCGGCGGAGCGTTCCGCTTCAAGCCGGGCGCTGCCGTTCTTGCAGTAAGGCGCGGCGGCGCTCTTGACGCATACCATACAATCAACAACTATTTCGGAATTTCCCAGATGATACAGGTTCCCGCAAACTACTGGAATATGGTTTACGGCAGTCTTCCCGGGGAGGCTGAGCAGGATCTTGAGGGAATGAACACCATGGAGGTTATCGGAAAAAACATGGCATACCTCGTTAAAATGCAGCACGAAAGCAGCGTACCCGTTCCTGAGCCTGTACCGAAGGTAATGTTCAATTACATAAGATAATGATAATTCGCTAAGCCCACGGTTTAGCGAATTATTCAGACTGTTGAAAAAGTCAAATTTAAAGTTTAGGTCAAGCCTTTTCAAAGGCTTGCAGGTTCTTAGGGCAGCGCCC